>NZ_JBFUMG010000001.1:0-56625 GCF_054049495.1 Phyllobacterium sp. P5_D12
TCCTTAGACCTTTCAGCAGGTCATGGTTATCGTGATTTCCGAATGAGTCCAAATACTTGCCCGCTTCCAAGACATAGCACCACGAGCCGGCATCGTCCGCGTAGATTTGTCCTTCGAGATAGTCGAACCGACCTTCCCTTATCAACCAATCCTGATCGAACACGAGATCGCTGAAAGCCTGGTATGAGAGTTTGAACCTCCGCACTATGGTCGACGCAGAAACAAGTTTCAGTGTTGCTCGAGTAATGAGGGCGCATTGGCCCAGCCCGCACAGCGTAGTATGGAAAAGGTCCGGGTTGCGGGTCGCCGAACAATCAGCCGTATCCTCATTCAATAGGACTAGCTCGAGTGAGTCGACGTTGTCGGCTTGAGCGCCGTAGGTTGCGGAGGTGCCGCCAAGGCCACCTACTACGAGGGTTCCCCCCACGGACAGCCCGAGATAATCCGGCAGGACAGGTGGAGTTAGACCGAGCGGAAGGGTTGCAGCCRGTACGTCGCGCCATTGGATCCCAGCATCAACGACGATGTGCGTTGTTAAAACATCGCGGACGCTGTGCCACGTCGAACTATCAATAATGATACCTCCACCTACCAGAGCCTGACCGTTGGTGGAGTGCCCCTGCCCGCGCATAGCCAAGGGGATCCGGTGCTGCTGACAAAACCTAGCGACTATAGCGATATCTCTCGTTGAGCCCGGGTCAAGCACGGCCGACGGGCGCGCGGCAACGATATTGCGAAGTCAGTTGCTACGGATTCGCAACTTCGGCTTTCAATAACCAAGGTTCCATGGAGAGGCGGTAAGGGGACAAGCCCCTCTCTCGCATTGGCGTTTTCAAACCACGCGCTCGTCGTGGATCGAAGGCAATTAGTGTCGAACTGGTTACCATGAGCGCCTCCTTTATCTGCCTTCGTGTTCACGTGATAGAAATGAGTTCAGCTGTTGCAGAACGAGATGCGGGGCTTCGAGCTGAGGTAAATGGCCGACGCCATGCAAGATTTCAAACGAGGCCTGCGGGATCAGTGCATGAAGCGCTTTGCCTCGCTCCAGCGGAATCCATGGATCGTCCTCGCCCCAGATGATCTTTACCGGACACCGAATATCTCCGAACATCGGCTCGACGTCGGCAGTGTATTTTTCGTCGGCTTGCGCGAATTGCCGATAGAAGCTTTCTCGCCCCTCTTCGGAAAGCCACGGCTCGACAAGTTTCTCGAAATCACCGGCATCGACGCTATTGACTAGCGCCCCTTGGATGTAAGCCCGCACGATCGCCTGATGGATGTGCTGCGGTACCCCCAGAAATGCATCCACATGGCGACCAACATGAGCGAAGAACTCCGATCCCCAAGGACGCATCGCGACAACGTTCATGAGAACATATTTGTCGAAGTCGCAATCATGCAGCAAGTGCGCTCGCAGCGTCGTCGCTCCGCCCATGTCATGGGCAACGACGATCGGCTCCTTAAGGCCCCAATACCCAAGCATCTCGGTAAAGACCTGTCCTTGCACGTCCAGCGATGTGCGGTGCTCCGCGCCTTTGTCGGATCGCCCGTATCCGGGCATATCGTACCAATGAACGTGGTACCTCTTTGCAAGATCCGGAATTATCCGATGCCATGAGAATGAAGACCACGGCCAGCCATGGGCGAGTACCAGTGCGGGCCCGTTACCAAGTCGACCCGCCGCTACGGTGCCAGTAGATGTTTCAACGGTTTCATCGAGTTTCCACAACATCAAATATTCTCCTTGTTGTTCGAGAAGACATCGTGCGGGTTGCCGCAGACTGTACTTTCAAGGAGCGTATCGGCGATACTGTCTATCGTTCATCTACCAAATCGTTCTGGCGTGAAGCGTGCCGTCACCGGGTCCGTGTTGCCGTTGATGAGCCCGGCGACTAATCTGCTCGTGATGGCGGCCAAGGTGAGTCCGAGATGGCCGTGGCCAAAGGCATAGACCACATTCTCGCTATTGCGGCTCCGTCCAATGACCGGCCGCGAATCCGGCAGAGACGGCCTGAAACCCAGCCACCTCGCTGAAGCCTGATCCAATTCGGGGAAATACTGCCGGACTCCGCGGTCCAGGAGTTCAAACCGCGAAGGATTGGGGCCAGCCGAGGTTCCGCCAAGTTCCACTGTGCCGGCAACCCGAAGCCTGCCGGCCATCGGCGTCATGTAAAATCCGAGATGGGTTGGACAAACGGGACGCTGGAGCAGCGGACTTTCCGTTGCAAATTCGAGATGGTAACCCCGCTCGGTTTCGAGTGGAATCCTGTCCCCCGCCTGCAAAGCGAGTTCCCTGGAAAAAGCGCCAGCCGCGATCACTACGGTTTTGGCCGTCAGATCAAGATCGGGCCCGCTAAGATGGGTCCCATCGCCAGTGATTTTGAGTTTAACCACTCGCGATCTATGAACGCCAACGCCTTTGGCTTTTCCTGCTGCGGCCAGCCGACGCATCAACGCGCTCGGATCCGTGACATGTATGGAGTCGGGGAAAAAGACGCCGGAGCCCTCGAACCGCGGAAGCGTCGGCTCCATCGCAGTCACTTCCTCCGCACTGAGTGTTTCCTGACGCATCCCGAGTTCGCACCGAATCGAATGAGCCCACGACCCGCGGGAGCGGTTGCTCGTGTTTTGCTGCACATAAAGACAGCCGTTCCTGCGCATGAGTTTTTCGGCTCCGGCTTCCACCGTCATCTCTTCCCAAGCCGGCAGAGCTTCGACCAGCAAGTCTGCCAGAGCAGCAGCATTTGCGCGGGCCGCCGCAGGCAGGGATTGACGTACAAACTTCACCAGCCAAGGTGCAATCTGGAAGAGTGCTGCCCAACGCAATGAAAACGGGCTGTCGGCATCGAACAATAGTCGCGGCAGATTTTTGAGAACATCCGGGTTGCCCACTGGCACGCAAGCGTAGTCTGCAAATGTTCCGGCATTTCCGAACGACGCTCCCGAACCAGGTTCGTTCGGGTCGATCATAAGGACCTCGCGCCCCTCTGAAGCCAGTCGCAATGCTATCGTTAGACCGATCACGCCAGCGCCAACAATTGCGATTTCGACGCTCTTTGACTCGCTCACTTGATTCTCCTAGACGAAGCCCGGAATCTGCAGATGACCCGCTTCCAACAATTCGCGCATTGTCTTCAGAGCACGCCGGAGGTCGTCCCGGGAGCGAGCCGCACCGACATTGATGCGTACGCCGTGCTGCACGGGTTCACGTCCGATTGCGAAAGCATCACCAGGCAAAACACCAACGCCTCGCTGCAGGCACGTGCGGGCAAAGCTGGCGCCGCGCCAGGGTTCGGGCAAGTGTAACCAAGCGTGGGTTGAGGTCACATCGGTCTGAAGATCGAAGTCTCCAAGCATTTCGGTGAGAATGTGTTGCCGTTGTGAAAGCTCCGCTTTCTGGGCGTCGATCACCTCAACCGCGGTGCCCTCTTCGAGTAGAATGGTTGCGATCAGCGCAGCCATCGGATTAACGCTCCAGCAGTTGATTCGGAGCGCTGCCGCCACCTGCCCCATCATGAATCGCGGCCCAATAGCAAAGCCAAATCTCAATCCCGGCGCCACGCACTTGGAAAATCCGCCGATATAAACGGTTAGTTCCGGTTCGAGACTAGCGAACGACGGCGGGGACTCGTTGAGCAGCGGACGGTAGACATCATCTTCGATGATAAGCACATTGTGTCGCCGCGCTATTTCAACAATTTCTCTGCGTCGCGTTTCCGAGAGGGTGATTGTTGTCGGATTATGCAGGCTGGGCACCAAGAAAACCGCTCTCGGTCGCCATTGTACGCAGGCGGCGTCGAAGGCGTCGGGCCTGAGCCCACCCTTGTCCGTCGCGATGCCCCGCAGGTCGAGACCGTGCGAGCGACAGAGGGCATTGATGCCCTGGTATGTCACTTCATCGGCTAGAATGACATCGCTTTTCTGGGTCACGGCACTAAGGACGCAGTCGAGGGCATGCTGGGCACCGATTGTCAGTACAACCCTCCCCGGATCGCCGTCACCCGCAACTGACTTCAGCCAATCCGCCACTGCCGTTCGTGCCCAGAGCGGCCCCTCGGCAGGATGGTAGTCCTGAATTGAATCATAGTGGCGGTTCTTGGCAAGTCGTGGCAGAAGCGCTGTGAAAACGTCGAGATAGGCATTGGTAGCGGGGCGGTTGATCGAAAGGTCGACGATACCTGCCTCTTCGCTTGGAGCAGAAACGAAGCCAGCCCCAGCGTCATTCTTCTGATCCGCGACAAGCATGCCCCTGCCTGGCCGCGCATCGATAAGCCCGCGCTCCTGAAGCGTGGAGAAAGCCCGCGTTACGGTTGTTACATTGATTCCAAGGCTTTGGGCGATCTCGCGTTGGGGCGGCAGCCGTTCGCCGGCAGTGAGCAGACCGCTCGCGATCCGGTCGGCAATTGCGTCCGCAAGGCGACGGTAAACGGGGCCTTCGCCTCCGGAAAGCTGCAAATCTTGCATCATCAATATTGAGCCATTCTGCGCGTTAACATCCGGCTTGTACCATACGACAAATGGCCAAACAATCGAATTCATGTGGGATAACTTTTCAATCAACATAATTTTTGTTGGAAATGCCACACAATTAGAACTTGACATACCGATTGTATGGTTCATTATCCCACCAATGGCCGATTGTATGATCATATAAGTTCAAAGATCCCCCGAGGAGGAGCAGATGTGCCCAAAACTTTGGTTGCGTGAAGCAGAGTGGATGCAACTCCAACCGCGCACGCCGCATATTGTAGCTGGTGACCCGGTCCAATGATGGTCGCGCATACGGATAGACAATTTGAAACGTTAACTGCGAAAGGCGTCTCTCACGCCGAACCCGATCGCTTTGTCGAATTTGTTGACGTGGAAAAATCCTACGATGGCCGCACGTTTGCAGTGACACGGCTCAACATGCATGTGGCAAAGGGCGAATTCCTTACATTGCTCGGGCCTTCAGGCTCCGGCAAAACGACCACGCTGAACATGCTGGCGGGCTTCGAGCGTCCGACCAATGGCAGCATCATGTTAGACGGGCAATCTGTCGACCGTCGACCACCCTATGAACGCAACATTGGCATGGTCTTCCAAAACTACGCGCTGTTTCCGCACATGACTGTCGAGGAGAACGTCGGGTTCCCGCTTTCCGTACGCAAATTTTCGAAAGCTGACGTAACCACCCGCGTCCATAAGGCGCTGGATATGATCCAGCTGCGGAAGTTCGGCGACCGTCGGCCTGGGCAGCTCTCGGGTGGGCAGCAGCAGCGCGTCGCACTAGCTCGAGCGCTGGTGTTCGAACCAAGCCTTGTTCTCATGGACGAGCCGCTTGGAGCGCTTGACAAGAAGCTGCGCGAACACATGCAGCTTGAGATCAAGCAGCTTCATTCCATGTTGGGAGTGACCATCGTTTACGTCACCCACGATCAGAGCGAAGCGCTGACCATGTCGGATCGCGTCGCTGTATTCAACAACGGCGGCATCGCCCAGATAGGCACGCCGGACAATTTGTACAAAAAGCCGGAGAGCCCTTTCGTCGCGAGTTTTATCGGCGAGAACAACACGCTCGAAGGCGTTGTCGACCAGATCTCGGGCCATGTTTGCCAAGTAGCCCTGAAGGGTGGCGGACTCCTCCGCGCAACTCCCATCGACATTGGAACTCAAGGAACCTCATGCCAAGTCGCCATCCGCCCTGAATGCATTCGGATCGCTGCGGCTGCCGATGAGGAGAACGATTTCGAGGCAACTGTCGAAGGAAGAATCTATCTCGGCGATCATTTGCGGCTCCTTGCGCGGCTCGACAATGGCCAATTGCTGAGCGTGAAGGTTGGCCCTGAAACGATAACGACAGAAGCTCAACGAATTAGGCTCGGCTGGTCTCACACGGATTGCCGCGCATTTCCGGCACAGCAATAGGTACAACGACCACAACTAAGAACAAGAGAGGGACCCATGAAACGCAATTCTTTCCATTCCGTTGCCTTGGCGACAGTCGCCGTCTGCGCACTTTTCAGTCATTCTGCCATTGCCGAGGAGTTGTCGATCATGGCCAGCGGCGGTGCGTGGCAGGACGCGCAGCGTAAAGCCTGGTTCGAACCTTTCAGCAAGGAAACCGGCATCAAGATTGTCGAACAGGAATATCTTGGCGATCTCGGCAAGGTCAAAGCCATGGTCGACACGGGTAATGTGCCGATAGACCTTGTTACCGTCGAGACTGCTACGGTTCTGCAGGGTTGTGATGCAGGCATTCTCGAACCCCTCGATTATTCAAAAATCGCCGACCAATCCAAATTCATCGAGGGCTCCGCTCTCAAGTGTGGCGTCGGCCTTGATGCCTATGGCGACATCCTCGCCTATGATCCAAATGTCCTGAAGGAAGCGCCGACGTCCGTGCTCGACATCTTCGACACGACGAAGTTCCCCGGCAAGCGCGCAATGCGGAAATTCCCCGCGCAGAATCTTGAATGGGCGCTCATGGCCGACGGAGTGCCGGCAGATCAGGTTTACGAGGTCCTTGGCACCCCGGAAGGCGTTGATCGCGCATTCAAGAAGCTGGATACGATCAAGAGCGATATTGTCTGGTGGGATGCCGGCGCGCAACCGGCACAATTGCTTGCCTCAAAAGAAGTGGTCATGACGACGGCGTGGAACGGCCGCATCCAGAATGCGATCGACACGGATTCAAAGCCGTTCAAGATCGTCTGGGACGGTCAGATCCTTGAGTATGACATGATCAGCATTCCGAAAGGCGCGAAGAACCCGGAGCTCGCCTATAAATATCTCGCCTATATCAGCAAGCCCGAGAACAACGCCAAGCTTGCAAGCCACATCACCTATGGTCCGGTGCGTACCGACGCAACTGAGTTCGTGGCTGCCGATGCGCTGCCCAAATTGCCGAATGCTCCGGAGCACATGAAATCCTACCTCGTCGCCGATACCGAGTTTTGGGGCGATTATGGCGAGGATCTGGTCAAGCGCTTTAACGCCTGGCTAGCGCAATAGCCATGTCCACGGTCCAGCCCACCAACATGGATCAGGGGCAGTTCATTACCGCTCCCGATGCGGCCGACACCAGGTCGGTCGCGGCAGCGATCCGAAGATCCCAGGCACGCGAACGCCTGCGCTCGTTCGCGCTTGCCATGCCACTCCTTGCCCTGTTGCTCCTCAGTTTCGGCATTCCGATTGCCATTCTCCTGTCGCGGGCCGTTTACGACCCAACGATCGCCAATGCTTTACCGCTTACCGGCGCTGCGATGCAGAGGTGGAGCGGCAACGGAATCCCCGATGACAAAACCCTTGAAGCACTCGCCGCCGACCTGAAGGCCAGCCAGCAAAATGGAAATCTTTCCGAATTTGCGAAAAGTTTGAATGCACGGTTACCCGGCGCCCGCAGCCAGATCCTCAAGACCGCCCGCGCACTGGACAAGGAAGGAGTGACTGACACTGTATCCGTCATCAAATCGGTGCCGTTCTGGACCAGCCCCGGTACGTGGGCGACAATAGAGAGAGGAAGACATGCCCTCACCTCATTCTATCTCTTGAGTGCGGTCGACCTTCGCTGGAACACCGATGGAAGCATTGAACGCGTCCCGCCAGAGCAGGCTATATTCCTGCGCGTCTTCGCACGTACCTTCCTCGTTGCAGCAACGGTTACGCTTGCTACGCTCATATTGGGCTTTCCCCTCGCTTACCTGATTTCCAGCGTGCCAAAAACACTGGGGGCGATACTCATTGTTGCCGTTCTACTGCCGTTCTGGACGTCGATCCTCGTGCGGACCGCAGCATGGACCGTGCTTCTGCAGAAATTCGGGCTGGTCAATGATGTTCTCCTCTGGCTTGGCGTGACCGGTACCAGGCTTGACCTGATGTACAGCCGGCTTGGACTCGTCATTGCCATGACCCACATCCAGTTACCGTTCACGCTACTGCCGATCTACAGCGTCATGCGCACCATCCAGCCGTCGCAGATGCGCGCAGCCTATTCCCTGGGCGGCAGGCCGTTAACATCGTTCTTGCGCGTCTATCTTCCACAGGTTGTGCCGGGAATTATGGCGGGCTGTTTGCTGACGTTCATTCTCTGCCTCGGCTACTACATTACGCCAGCTCTTATCGGTGGTGCCGGCGACCAGCTGATCAGCAACTTCATTGCCAACTACGTCAATGTCGAACTGAATTGGGAAATGGCTGCTGCGCTCAGTTTTATCCTCCTCGTTTTCACCATGGGACTTTATGCGGTGTTTGCCCGCATGCTCGGTCTCGATCGCTTGAAGCCGGTGTGATCATGCTGTTGTCTCCCTATACCACGATCGGTGAACGAATACGGGTTACATTGTTGTGGCTCTGGGGCGCCCTCGTAATCGCCTTTCTGATGGTGCCGATTCTCATTCCTGTGCCGCTTTCGTTCAACAGCGGTGCCTTTTTCGTGTTTCCGCTGGAGGGGCTTTCCACTCGCTGGTACGAGGTGGTTCTCGGCACCGACCGCTGGCAGACGGCAATAGGGAACAGTCTTATCATCGCCTTCGGCACCACAGCCCTCGCCACGGCGCTCGGGACGTTGACGGCGATAGCTCTATCCAGCGACAGATTCCCGGCGCGACGCATCATCATGCCGCTGGTGATCTCCCCCTTGATCGTGCCGGTGGTCATCACCGCTGTAGGGTCCTATCTCTTCTATGCACGGGTTGGTTTGGCCAGCACCTATCTGGGGATCATTCTCGCGCATACCGCCCTCGCCAGTCCCTTTGTCGTCGTGACTGTTGGTGCCAGCCTGACGGGATTTGATCGCAACCTTATGCGGGCGGCATCGATCGCTGGCGCGAAACCTGTCGTCGCATTCTATCGGGTAATGCTGCCCTTGATCCTGCCCGGCGTCCTGTCGGGAGCGGCTTTTGCCTTTGTAACTTCCTTTGATGAGGTCGTCGTTGCCCAGTTTCTTGCCAGCGCCAATCAGCGAACGATGCCGCTCGAAATGTTCATCGGCCTGCGCGAAAGGCTGAGCCCGGCAATCACCGCCGCCGCAACGCTAATGATGCTGCTTTCGATCATATTGCTCGTGGTTGCCCATCTTCTGGCAAGACGCGGTGCCAGGAAGATAAAAACATTCGCGTGAGATCCGTGTCTACGTGAACGTGACGTAGCACCAAACGTGAGCCGACGGCGTGGCCATCAATGATTTCCGGGTGAGGCCTTCGGTGGAAGCTGGTAGGCAAACATGATGATCAGCAGAGGTATCAAAGTTATCAGCGCTATCATGGCCCATGCATCATTGATCGATTGCACCATCGCCGCCCTTGCAACCATTGGGCTGAAAATGCTCTGAGCAATCGCATCGAATTTGCCCGGCATATGCGCAACAACCTCGTTGGCAGGCATTCCAATAAATCTTTCCGTCCGCTGATCCCCCGCCAGCAAGCCGTTGGCTATTGCGATGCCGTGCGTTGTTGATCGCGTATAAATGACCGTGTCAATCAGCGCCAAACCTATCGCGCCGCCAAGATTGCGCATCAGATTGAACAAGCCACTGGCATCCGGAACCCTGTCATCTTGGAGACCACCCAGGGCAAGACGCGTCGGCGGGAGCAGACAAAACATTATTGCCAGACCGCGGATGACTTGAGGCCAGAACATCGCGGCAGCATCGGTTTGCGGTACTTGAAACGCACTGCAACCGAGGCCAATTGCGAACAACAGAAAGCCTATGGTTGATAGCAGTCTCGCTTCGACCCGCTGTTCCAGCATGACGGCAAAGGGCGCAATCATCAGCTGCGCAATGCCGGTCACAAGCATTATTTCGCCGATTTGCAGTGCGTTGTGGCCCCTGACGAAAGCCAGGAAAACGGGCATGAGATATACCGATCCGAACAGACCGAAGCCCAGAACAAAACTCAGAATGCAGCCAATAGTGAAATTTCGGTCCTTGAAGTTATGCAGATCGACTATCGGCGTGAGCGACGTCCATGTACGCCGGGTAAAGGCAGCCAGCATAACCACACTGAAAGCCGAAAGTGACAAAACGACGGGGCCTAGCCAGCCGCGTTGCGGCGCTTCTTTCAATGCGATCTCCAACGCGGCAAGACCCATCGCCATCATTGCGAGCGATTGAAAATCAATCAAACGGAAATACTTGAGCTCCATTGGCGCGCGCGGAAGCAGTAAAGCTGCCAATGACGCCGCGACCAGGCCAGGGACGACATTGATTAAAAAGAGCCAGTGCCATGAGTATGTCTCCGTGATCCAGCCCCCGATGATTGGTCCAACCGTCGGAGCCATGACTGCGACGACACCAGCCACGGTAGTGGCGATGCTTTGGTGCCGCTGCGGAAACAACAGGAAAACCGCAGAGAAAACCAAAGGGATCAAGGTCCCGCCTGAGAACCCCTGCAGGACACGCCAGCACAAAAGAGCATTGAAACTATCGCTTTGCGCACATCCGACGGAAGCAGCGGTAAACAGCAATGTGCCAGATACAAAAAGCCGCCGCATACTAAGCAAGCGGGTCAAGAAACCCGTGAGCGGGATCGCAACGATTTCGGCGATCAAATAGGCGGTCTGAATCCAGCTCATCTGATCTGGGTTGATGCCCAAAGCACCCTGGATTGTTGGTAGCGACGTGGCGACGATCTGGACGTCGAGAATGGCCATAAACATCCCGATGCACATTGCGAAAAAGCCCAGCCAAGTTGAAAGACTTGGCAACCGCGCTTCGCCTGCATCAGGGCATTGCATCATGGCRCAACTCCGAAAGCGCGGAATTCTCTTCGCGAATCCTTACCGCCAGAACGAAGGCATTCAGCGCGGAGAATGCGAGAGCATACCAAACCAGCCCAAAGCACAAGGGCAGCACGGCGATCTCTCCGATCACGACGACATAATTCGGATGCGAAAGGAAACGGTAAGGGCCTGTTCTCACGAGAGGGCTTCCCGGCAGAACGATGATGCGTGTGGTCCAGCGCTTACCCAACGTCCCAAGCACCCAGAACCGCAAGCCTTGGAGCAATATGAAAACGGCAAGMCATCCCGGTTCAACCGGCTTATCCCAGGCAAAAGTCCACAAGCCGACAAGCCAGGCAGCATGCAACGCCACGATGAACATATAATGACCCGGCGCGGCCTCATATGCACCCTTCGCGAGCAGGGCTTTGGTGTTATGTCTGGCGAGCACGAGCTCGCCAAGACGCTCGATAGTGACGAAAGCGAGGAGCATGGAAGCCGCGATCATACGGCTCTCTTGAGTGAGACACAGCTGACGCTGAAGCCCGGGCCCATCGCTGTCAGCAATGTGCGGGATGGCAAACCCGGCTCGACGACGCGGTCGAGAACGAACAATGCCGTAGGGGCCGACATATTTCCAAATTTGGATAGCACGTCACGTTCATGATCCAAGCTCCCTTGACCAAGGGAAAGCGCAGTCTCGAGGGCTATCACGACCTTGGCTCCGCCGGGATGACAGGCAAATCTATCGACGTCTGCAAGTTCAAGATTCGCGCGTCCGAGGATTCCGGAAATGGCCGGGGCGATGCGCTCTTCGGCAAAAGGCGGAATATCGCGATCGAAAATGACGCCGAAACCCTGTCTGTCAACGCTCCAACCCATTATGTCCAGCGTGTTTGGCCAAGTGTGCTGGCCGGACATCTCGATGTCGGCTATTCCTTCGTCTGCAACCTTCAGGACGCATGCCGCCGCACCGTCCCCGAAAAGCGCGCTGGCAACGATATTGGCTTTTGTCAGTTGATCCAACCGGAACGCCAGTGTGCACAGTTCAACAGCGACTAACAGGACGACGGTTCCAGGTCTTGACTTCGCAAGTCGGGAGGCAATGGAGAACCCGGATACACCGCCCGCACAGCCCAGACCAAAAACGGGCACTCGTTCGATGTCATCGCGAAATCCCATTTGCTGGGCCACGCGGGCTTCCAGACTCGGAGTGGCGATACCCGTCGACGAAATTGTCACAACCGTGTCGACATCTTTTCCCCTGATGCCTGCCTTCTCCAAGGCGGTATTGGCAGCTGAGACGAACAAACTGCGCGCTCCCTCGATATAAGCGGCATTTCTTTCCGGCCACCCCAAAGGTTCCAGATACCATTCTAGTGGTTGGACAGCGTAGCGCGTACGAATGCCCGAACTCTCGAAGACTTTCGCCAAACGGTCAAAGTCTCGGAATCGGGCCGAAAAAGCTTTGTGTGCCGCAGCAGCGGCATCACGTTGCTGAATAATGTGGGCGGGCACTGCTGTGCCAATTGAGATCAGTTTCACGGATTGAGACATCGACACTCCTTGGTGACATTGCCTCTGCTGTCGACGTGGCACAAGTGCTGCCACGAGGATCCTGCAGGACACATCCGTTCGACAACACTTGAACTGGTATCAATATTCGGGGAATAATTATACCGCCGGGTCTCGATAATTACTGACAGAAGTAAGGGCCGCCGCCGTCGAAGAAGGGCGGGATCTGCAAACCGATTGGATGCCTACCAGTTTGGTGAAGACGACGGCCGTGTCGTCGCATGTCCTCTGACACACTCAACAAACGTTCGAAAATCAAACTACACCGAGATTTCTTATCGTTAGCCGAATATGCTCGCGCGAGGCGAATTTGACTTTCTGCAAAAATACTTCAAAAATGAAGTAAGATTTCAATCATGCGACAATATAGTCTCCGTACAAAATTTTATTTGTGGAAACTGTCACGTTAGTTCAAGTTGAAGATGGTTGATTGATACTATCGTCTTTTCAGAGATGGAGACTCAAATGCCAATTGACAGGTTTTTGTTCGATCTGCTTGGGGTCGGAGAGATTAATGGTGTCTATAACGTTGCCATCGGTACCGATCGGGCCGAGGAAATTCGCATAGACAGTCCCTCTCGCTGGTATGTTGAAGGCCATGGCGGCGGCGATACGCTCATCGGCGATATATATGACACGGTGGGCTATGCCTCCTCGCCCGAGGCGGTGCGGATCGATTTAACYTCCGTGGGCACTGACGGGTACCTCGACATTGCCGCCGGCGGGGATGCCTGGGGGGACCGGGTCGCCGCCGGATTCTCCAGCGTGGTGGGATCGGAGTTCGATGATCTTCTGACCGGCGACGGGCGCGACAATGTGCTTGCAGGCCTTGCCGGCGACGATGGCCTGGTCGGTGGCGGCGGCAATGACATCCTTGCCGGCGGCCTGGGCGCGGACTCGCTCGATGGCGGAACCGGAGATGACAGGCTTCTTGGCGGGATCGGGGATGACATTCTGCGGGCCGGCAGCGGCAATGACTGGCTTGAAGGCGGGCTGGACAATGACCGGATGAGCGGAGGGGAAGGCAATGATCATCTCCTCGGCGGTGATGGCGATGACTGGATCGACGGCGGCACGGGCGACGATCTGATCAGCGGCGCGGCTGGCAATGACAATCTCGTTGGCGGTGATGGAGTTGATAGTCTCGATGCCGGCGCGGGAGACGACACGATCAGCGGAGGCGCTGGCGGAGATCGCATCAATGGCGGCGAYGGTATCGACAGGATCAGTGGCGGCGTGGGCGTGGACCATATCTGGGGTGGCGCAGGTGATGATTTCATTGCCGGGGGCGACGACAGGGACTATATCGCCGGTGGCGATGGCAACGATCTGATCGACGGCGGTGCCGGGCCGGACTTTATCTGGGGTGGTGCCGGAAATGACGTGCTCATCGGGGGGACGGAACGGGACGAACTGATGGGCGGTGCCGGAAATGATATCATCGTCAGCAATGGCGGCAACAACATCATATCGGGCGGTGAAGGCTTCGACACGCTGGACATGTCCCAGGCACGTGATCCCGCCGATATCGGTCCGGACTACTATCTCGATATAGAACATTTCATTGGAAGCCGTTTCGACGATTCAATCGGCGGCAATGCCTCGGACAATATCATCGAAGGCGGGTTTGGCTCCGATACGCTAACCGGGAGCGGCGGAGCCGACACGTTCACTTTCGACAAGGCCGGCGATAATTTTGCGTTCCGGGCAGCGCAGACCGGCAGCGACACGATCACCGATTTCAATACCGCCGAAGGAGACAGGATCGATCTCAGCGGCATCGACGCCGATGCCGCTGCATCCGGTGACCAGGCCTTTCATCTTATCGGCGGCAGTGAATTCTCGAATTCTGCGGGCGAGCTGCGGGTATTCCAGGTCCAACAGGATAGGCCAGCCGATCTCGATCATTGGATGGTCGAGGCCGATAGCAATGGCGACGGTATCGCTAACTTGATTCTTCAGGTCGACGGGCATCTCGATTCCGGATTGTCAGCGCATGATTTCACGCTGTGAAGCCAATTCTGCGCTTGCCTAGTCAAGCTTGGACCCCCGTTCCGCTAAAACCCTAAGATCGCTAGGGACCGTTTATCCATGCGACCGTCGCAGAATTGATCCAAGGCACGTTTGAAAACAACAGGATCACTCGATGCCATCGAAAAGAGCGTCATCGACGAACAGAATTTCAGATCATCTGGAGATCCCAGTATTCGATTGAGAGGCGTACCGGTGTGGGTCAACAATGTTTCAGTGCAGATCACCAACCGGTTGCCCAGAAGCCGATGACCCAGATAAGCTCGCGCCTCTTCAAGCGATGCTATGCCGTAAAACTGTGCCATGGAGGAGCGGCCAAGGTTCTTCAGCTGTGGAAAGACGAACCACATCCAATGACTGCGTTTTTGTCCTGACCTCAATTCCTCGAGTACTTGATCGAAGATAGGTTCTTGCACTTGGACAAATCTTCCCAGGTTAAATTCGGTTGCTTCTGTCATTACACTATGTGTCGCGACCTCCTGATCGAGCTTTTCGGCGCGCCCGCTATTGCCACATGCCTCGCATACGCGCTCCGATGTCCACGCGCATCTTTGGCGGCTCCGTTTGTCCGGCCGCGGTAGACCGTGCCAGGGGCCATGAGACGCATTCGAAGTATTGCAGCAGCGTCGCCGGGATGAATCGTGTCCGAGAAGCATAAACATGCCGGTCACCCTGGGCATTCTGGCCATGGGTAAAGAAGCGCTKCGGCACAACAAGGTGGAGATTGTCCTTGGCGCGAGTCATGGCGACATAAAGCAATCGCCGTTCCTCTTCGAGTTCTGCCGTAGAACCGACACCGAGGTCGGAGGGCATGCAGCCATCGACAACATTGAGTATATAAACGGATTTCCACTCCTGGCCCTTGGCCGAGTGGATAGTCGAGAGAATCAGATAATCCTCGTCAAGCAGCGGCACACCGGACTGGTCGCTGGTCGCGTCCGGYGGATCAAGCGTCAATTCAGTGAGGAATCGCTCCCGCGATGGATAACCCGCCGCAATCTGTTGCAATTGCAAAAGATCAGCTTGCCGCATTGAGGCATCTTCGTGGATGCGTTCCAAATGCGGTTCGTACCAGAGCCGAGCCTGCTCGATCTCGGCCGGCCACGCCGGTTTCCCTGCAGTGATCTGCTGTAACATTTCCACCAAGCCCACCCAGTCCTCGCCGGCGCGCGGCGGCACGGAGATGTCGGCGAGTGCTGCAATTGGATCAGCTTTTTCCGCCATTTGATCCAGCACACGTTGCGCAGACGAAGGCCCGACACCGGGCAAAAGTTGCATCAGCCGGAAACCCGCCACGCGGTCGCGCGGGTTCTGCGCAAAACGTAATGCGRCAAGCATATCCTTGATATGGGTGCTATCGAGGAATTTGAGCCCGCCGAATTTGACGAAGGGTATGTTGCGGCGTGTCAACTCCACCTCCAGAGGCCCGCTGTGATGCGACGTTCGGAAAAGCACTGCCTGCTGTTTTAAAAGGGTACCGGTTTCGCGGTTCTCCAACACACGTTCCACAATATAACGCGCCTGATCGGTCTCATCGCGAACGGTGACAAGTTGCGGCCGTTCAGCCGATTGCCGTTCCGTCCAGAGATTCTTGGTGAACCGTTCCGAGGCCAGGTCGATGACGCCGTTGGCGGCGGCAAGGATGGTCTGCGTAGAGCGGTAGTTTCTATCGAGCGTTATGATATCCGCGGGCGGGTTGAACGCCTTGGGAAAGTCCAGGATGTTGCGAACTGTCGCGGCGCGAAACGAGTAAATCGACTGTGCGTCGTCTCCAACCACGGTAAGGCCCCGTCCACCTGGCTTCAGCGCCAAGAGGATCGAAGATTGCAGGCGGTTGGTGTCCTGGTACTCATCTACCAAAACATGGTCGAACCGGCCGCCCATATCGTCGGCGAGCATTGAGACACTGGCGGTTTGCGCCCAGTAAAGCAATAAATCGTCGTAATCGAGAATGTTCTGATTCTGCTTGGCTTCGACATAGGCGGCGAAAAGCTGGCGCAGTTGAGCATCCCAGCTAGCACACCAGGGAAAGGAGGTCTTCAGCACTTCGTCGAGCGGCTGTTCCGAATTGACGGTGCGGGAATAAATAGCGAGACAGGTGCCTTTGGTCGGAAATCTGCTTTCCTTTTTGGAAAAGCCCAATTCATGCCGGACGATATTCATCAGATCGGCAGAATCCTCGCGGTCATGAATGGTAAAATCCGGGCTGAGGCCGATCTGATCCGCATATTCGCGCAATAGACGGGCGCCAATGCCATGGAATGTACCCGCCCATTCCAGAGCGTCGACCATAATACCGGACTTCGCACCCAGCACCTGACCGCATATGCGCTCGACGCGGCGGGACATCTCGGCGGCGGCCCGGCGTGAAAACGTCATCAGCAAAATCCGGCGCGGATCAGCTCCGTTTACGATCAGATGTGCGACGCGATGCGCAAGCGTATTGGTCTTGCCCGAACCGGCTCCAGCAATCACCAGTAGCGGGCCAGCCACCTGTCCTATGCCGTATTCCACCGCCATGCGCTGCTCGGCATTCAGTTTTTCCAGATAGGCAGCGCTCATATGGTCCCCAACAGGCAGCCTCGCGAATCAGCCGCGAACAGAGAGGGAACGTAACATCACGGAAATTGGTTGGGAAGGTCAAGCTTGAGTGCACGGTTACAGCGGGCTTTCAGCGGGATGAAACCATCGGCGTACCAAGGCGTTCTGCTATTGCTGATCATTTCAGCAAAGGCTCATTTCGGAGTTCCAATACCCTGCGATCGAGCCACATCGCTCTGGCCACCGAAAGGATGCTACCATGGTCGATGATTTCGACGAAGACGATGAAGATGTCTGGGCAGTTCACAATTCCCTCGGCTGGTACATCGGCATATTTGTTGCTGGCGTGATAGTGGCAGCACTCGTCGCGAATTTTGTCTAAAATACCTTGTATTAATAAACGAGTGCGCGAGAGCTTCGGCACAATACTTTTGGATACTGTCTAAGAAATAGTAGCAAACCGCGATTGATTGAAGCGGCTGCCATATCCGTGCAGACTGACGTGGCTGATTGACCCCAGCAGGCCCGGTGCCCATCCCCCCAGCCCCGCCCGGGCCTTTTTTCCATGAAAGTGCATATGATCCGAAATGGATTCCGACGACCAAGATCCGCCAAAAGCCGAGTATGATCCGTATCTTACGCCGATGCGACCCTACGTGGTGCTTTTCGTCGTGGTAACTGTCGCGGTGCTTTTTGCAGGTTGGTTGTTCAGTCGGTGACATCCAACCCCAAGAGGAAAGCTTAGCTCGTTCATGTCAAAACAGGCTCCGAAGATTTGAAGCCTGCTTTGAATTCTTAACCTCGGATATTCTGATAGTTTGGCCTATCGTTGGCCGTTACCCCCTTTGCCACCGCCGTTGTTACCGCCATTTCCGCCTTGGTTGCCGTTCCCGCCACCGGAATTACCCTGTCCGGAATGGTCACCATTCTCTCCGTTGTTGTGGCCGCCCGAATTGCCGGGAGCGTCCTGATCGCCATTGCCATGACCATTGTTGCCGCCGCCATTGTTGCCGCCGCCATTGTTGCCGCCGCCATTGTTGTCGCCGCCATTATTGCCGCCGCCGTTGTTGCCGCCGCCATTGTTGCCGCCGCCATTGTTGCCGCCGCCATTGTTGCCGCCGCCGTTGTTGCCGCCGCCATTGTTGTCGCCGCCATTATTGCCGCCGCCGTTGTTGTCGCCGCCATTATTGCCGCCGCCGTTGTTGCCGCCGCCATTATTGTCGCCGCCATTGTTGCCGCCGCCATTATTGTCGCCGCCATTGTTGCCGCCGCCGTGATTGCCGTCACCACCATGATTGCCGCCGCCATTATTGCCGCCGCCATTGTTGCCGCCGCCATTGTTGCCGCCGCCGTGATTGCCGTCACCACCATGATTGCCGCCGCCGCCGTGATTGCCGTCACCACCATGATTGCCGCCACCGCCATGATTGCCGCCACCACCATGATTGCCGCCACCGCCATGATTGCCACCATCGCCGTGATTGCCACCACCGCCGTGATTGCCGCCGCCACCGTGGTTGCCGCCGCCACCATGATTGCCGCCACCGCCATGATTGCCACCATCGCCATGATTGCCACCACCGCCGTGATTGCCACCACCGCCATGGTTGCCGCCGCCACCGTGGTTGCCGCCGCCACCGTGATGACCGCCATGGTGCCCACCGTGATGACCGCCGGGTCCTCCAGTACCAGGGTCGCCAGCGCCAGGTCCGCCAGTGCCAGGGTCCCCAGCGCCAGGCCCGCCAGTGCCAGGGCCACCAGTACCGGGCCCGCCAGCGCCAGGTCCACCAGCGCCAGGTCCACCAGTCCCAGGGCCACCAGTCCCAGGGCCACCTGTGCCGGAACCACCTGTACCAGAATTACCGCTCGCGCCAGAACCGCCCGCGCCGGCGCTGCCCCCACTACCAGAATTGCCGCTCCCAGATTTTCGGCCCGATTTGCCTGCCTCTCCGTCGCCACCCGAACGCTCGGCAGTTGAAGTCGTGGTGATTGCCCCCGTAGTTAACGGCGGACACATATCGAGTTGTTGCTTTGAAAGAACCAGTTTTCTGTTGAGAGCAAAGCAGCAAAGCCCTGCGTTATCGTTAGTAAGTGTTCGACATTGAGCTGCACTGGCAAAAAGAGCGCGTTTGGCTTGCGCATATGCTGGGGCGCTCGAAAACGTCGTTGAAACTAATCCTAAAGTGGAAATCGCCATTACAACGAGTAAACCACCGCGTTTTGCCTTGATTATTTTGTTTGTTATTGTAGGCATTTTACGTTTCCCTCAGAGTTAACTTTACAAGCAACTCACCATACTAGGAAAACATTTCGTTTTTTTCTTAGCCATTGATGGCTTTATTGCTTATCCAATCTGTAAGCTAATTATTATTTGGTTACTATTTAACAATGATGCTTAGGGGCCTTATAAAAAGATTAATGAAATGATTCAAAATATACCGTATTGTTTAACCTGATCCCGTCGCGGATTATCAGCCGCCCAATCGTTCTAGAGGATAGTGTTAATCCTCGCCAGTAGCGGCAAAGACGACGTACCCAGCCTCAGGCCCTGAAATTAATGCCGTCACGGCATGTTAATAACCGACGTAAAACTTCAAGGCCGAGAACATGATTTTAACGGGTTAACGCGCAAGCTGCGTTTGGCAATTCGCGGGAGAGCGTCGAATGATTCGCAAATATTCTCTGCTTGTTTTGACGGCATTAGTAATTGGAAGCTCAATTTCAGCTCCGGCATTTGCGCGGGGCACTGAAATGCAACTCAACGGCAAGGGCTTTGGCCCACCGGCATTCCGCTCCTTTTGCGGACGCTTCGCGAGCCTTTGCAACACCCGCTCAGGCGCCAGGATTGTCCAGTTGACAGCGGATAAACGCCATCAACTTCAAACGGTTAACTCAACCGTCAACTCGAGCATCAAGCAACAGAGCGACATGCAGACCAATGGTGTCGAGGACCTCTGGACGATCCCGACGAAAGCCGGGGACTGTGAAGATTTCGCCATCCTGAAGAAGCGTGAACTCCTGAAACGAGGCTGGCCAGCGGCATCACTGTTACTTACGGTTGCCCGTCTTCCCTTCAGCAATGAGGGGCATGTGGTGCTGACTGTTCGCACTTCAGACGGCGACCTCATCCTCGACAATCGCACCAACTCGGTCAGGGACTGGTCGAGCACGTCGTATCGCTATTATGCGCGCCAATCGCAAAAATCGGCGGGCTGGGATAGAATAGGCAAAGCAATCCCCATCGACGTTACCGCGCGGCTGAAGTAACTACCTCAACCGCTTGCATCCAAAATTCAATCGCAGGATGAGATTCTCATCCCGGATTCGACCTTTCTTACATAGGAATCGGATCAAACCGTGTAAGAATCGCTTTTTTTTGTTTTGCTTTCTCACCGGATCAAGCTGGCCGTCGACAAGTCGTGCGGCGCGTTGCCGCCTTCCTCTGCCAGATGTTGCTATTGCCGCAATCAGGTGAAAAACTGGTGACCTATTCGCTCTTGCAATGAGAGGCCCATCGAAATTTTTCTGGTGGGAAATCTGATTCCCGGCATGACTGACATCGATGAACCCGGCTCCTCGAGTGAGTCGCTCTACTGGCGGCAGAACCTCGTCGTCTGCCTGCTTGGCTCTTTCACGACGATCGTCGCGATGACGTTGATCCTGCCTTTCCTGCCACTCTACATTGAACAGCTCGGCGTGAAGGACCATGCGGCGATCGTCCAATGGTCGGGTATTGCCTATGGCGCAACATTTTTCTCAGCGGCGCTCGTGGCGCCGCTGTGGGGGCGTCTCGCCGATCTGTATGGACGCAAACTGATGCTCATCCGCGCCAGTCTCGGCATGGCGGTCGCCATGTCGCTGATTGGCATGGCGACCGATGTCTGGCAGCTTGTGTTCCTGCGGCTTTTGACCGGACTGCTCGGCGGCTATGCATCGGGCTCCACTGTCCTGGTGGCAACACAGACGCCGAAAGCGCGAACCGGCTGGGCACTCGGGACCCTTGCGTCAGGCATCATGGCCGGCAATCTTGTCGGCCCGCTGATCGGCGGCGCGCTGCCGCCGTTGATCGGCATCCGCCAGACCTTCTGGCTGGCTGGAGGTGTCATTTTCATCACCTTTCTGGCGACGAGTTTCTTCATCAAGGAGGAATGGCGCCCGGCAAAGTCGAAGACTGACAGACAGGGCGGCGGCTGGTCGGCCATTCCCGACAAGCGGCCAATCATCGTGATGCTGCTCGCAGGCATGCTGCTGATGCTCGCCAATATGTCGATCGAACCGATCATCACGGTCTATGTGGCGCAGCTCGTCGACAATCCTTCCCATGTCACAATGGTGGCCGGTATCGTCATGTCGGCGGCGGCGCTGGGAAGCATCCTTTCAGCATCGCGTCTCGGCAAGCTCGCTGACCGCATCGGCCATTGGAACGTCATCGTTGCGGCGCTTGGTGTATCGGCACTCCTGTTGATCCCGCAGGCATTCGTGACCGAGGGGTGGCAGCTTGTCGTTTTGCGCTTCCTGATGGGGCTTTCGCTCGGCGGGCTTCTGCCCTGCATCACCAGCGTGATCCGCCATAGTGTTCCCGACCGCGTCTCCGGCACTATTCTCGGCTATGCCACCTCTTCGCAATATGCCGGGCAGGTAATCGGCCCACTTGCCGGCGGATTTGTTGGTGGGCATTTCGGCATGCGCGCAGTCTTCCTCGGCACCTGCCTGATGCTTGGCCTCGGCGCGCTCTATGGCTGGCTGGTGCGTCCGCGATAGAGCCGCTGTTCGTCGGCAGGTTCAACAAGCTCGAAGGCAATGTTATCGGCGAGATGGGCAATGAACTTTTCGATAATCTTCAGTGCGGCCTCCGCATGGCCGGAGATGGGGTAACCCGAAGGTTGCAATAGAAAAAGCGTGCGCGTGAGCGGTGGATTGGCAATCTTGCGTGCAATCAGCGTACCGGCCTCGACCTCACGCGCGACGACGCCATAGGGCAGAAGTGCGGAAGCGGTGCCTTGCGCTATCAGTCCCTTGATCGCTTGCTTCGATTCAATCTGATAGGTGACATCGAGTGGCAAATGCAGTTGCTCCATCGCCTGTTTGACAAGCTGGATGATATGGCTCTTTTCGGTGGAGATCACGAAAGTCGCCCTGGAAAGTTCGGCGAGATCGATTGGCCCCTGCTTGTTGAATTCTGTTGCCGGACCGGTGACGAAGAAAAGCGATTCGGTGAGGACTGGCGTGCAATTGACCGCCTTAATATGTGGAGCAACGTCGAATGCCAGCGCCAGATCAATCTCACCTCTGGCAATCCGCTCTGGCAGATTGTGGCTGATATCTTCGATGATATGTGCTTTGGCGGCCAGGTTCTGCCGGTTGAATTCCTGTGCCAGCGGGGCCGCGAGCAGCATGGAGAGGCTGGCTGTCAGTCCGATCGACAGATGCCCTGGCTCCGGGTTGTTGAAGTTCTTTATATTCTTCTTGATCGTCGCGAACCGTCCCAGCAGGTCCCTGGCTTCTTCGAGAAAATACTGGCCGGCAGGCGTTGTCTTGATGCCCCTTGGGCTGCGATCCAGCAGTTGCACACCGAGCTCCTGCTCAAGCGCAGTAATCTGCGAGCCAAGCGCCGGCTGGACTATGTTCAATATGGCCGCGGCCTGCGTGATGCTTCCGCTCTCACAAACACAAACGAATGATTCAAGCTGACGAACCCTCACCGATTTTTCTCCTCTGCACGAGCCCGTCTTACCATGCCGGCAGGGTCAGGTCATGCGGAAGAACGTTTCCATTGGGGAATACAGCTCGCGGGGGATAGAGCCTTATTAGAATGTTTCAGGTTTGAAGCATACCCGCTTCCGCCACCTCTGCTTCATTCCGTCCCCGACCTCTCCGTCATCCTCGGGCTTGACCCGAAGATCCACATTTTCTTGACGAAACAAGAACGCAGCGCCGTGATTTGAGCATCCCAAGGGGTCCTCGGGTCAAGCCCGAGGATGGCGGACAGGGAGGGCGCGTTTCAGCCAAAGCTGACCGGCTCCAGGAATCAGATGACGATTTTGGTCATGATGCCCGCCGGAAAAACCTCCTCCGGAGTCATGTGCCGTTGGGCGATACCCTGCTGATAGGTATAGAGCATCATCTGTTCGAAGGTTGCCCGGTTCTTTTCGATACCGAAGGGAAATGTATCGCCATCGAAGAGCGTGCGCATGCGGCGGGCGTAGGTGGCAAGCCAGGGCAATGGATAACGCGAAACAGCAGGATCGAGCAGACGCTCTAGACTGCGATTCTTCGACTCCTCGAAGGCATTGTAAAGGTTGCGAGCGATCCATGGATTGTCATCAAGCAGATGTTTCTTGAGCGCGATGATGTGCATGATCGGCCAGATGCGCGTGCGCTCGTAATATTCCTCCTCCATCTCCAGGTAATCTGGAAACAACCGTTCGATATTGGGATCTCCCTCGAGGAAACAGGTGGGCGGCCGGGCGATGATAGCGCAATCGATCTCGCCGGAGGCAAGCATCTCCGAGAGAGACTTGTCGCCGACGCGGGTCAGCTTGACACCTTCCGGCAAGTCGAGATCGACCTTCTCGATGCGCCCGGGTGCGTTTGCCCCCGCCTGATACCAATGAACGTCCTGCAGTTTGACGCCGCAATCATTGTGCATCCAGCCGCGCATATAAACGGCTGCGGAATGTGCCCATTCCGGCGAGCCGATGCGCTTCCCGCGCAAGTCTTCGACTGTCTTTATGCCGCTGTTCTTGTTGACATAAAACGAACTGAACCGGAACAGCCGCGAGCAGATGACCGGCAAGCCGATGATGTCGCTGTCAGGCCGGCTGATCTGCGCCATGAACTTGGCAAACGAAAGCTCGCTTATGTCCCATTCGCGATTGAAGGTGAACCGCGCGAAAATCTCGTGGTGACCCAGGGTCAACCAATTCAGGTCCAGTCCCTCGGCTTTCACAGCGCCAGTGCGGAAATCGCGAAAGTGATCATAGTCCGTCGTGGCGATCGCAAGTTTTTTGCGAGTCATTCCAGGTTCCTGATTGCTTGCTATTTCAGAGCAGAAAAGCCTCATGTTATTTCGACCAGATCCGCGAATCCGAAAGGTAGTGTGAGTTCCGGCGCCTATCCAATACATAGATTGTTTGGGGTCATCTAAAAAACAGATGACTGGCGATCCGAGGCCTGCTTTGAGCAATCAGTCATTCAAAAATATTTCTTCGAAATGTCATGGAACCGGACTCATACCGGACTCATTTCCATGGTTGGCTGAGCGGCGCAAAACTGCTGCCAAACTGTCCGACATTTATGGAGGAAGTGATGAACGACAAGCGTTTTCCCATCCCGGTTATGATCACTCTTGGAGCTGCCGGTCAACGAGCAGTCTCCAGCGTTTGGGAAGCGATCGAATGCCTGCGAAGTTATTGGCCCACAAAGAAAGGACCGAGCTATCGCCGGGCTTTGCAAGCCTGCCTTGATGCGCTTGATGGCTGGAAGCCCGCGCATAAAGCGCGCCATGCCTTTATCAGTGCCGCGCGCGAAGCTGGCGTATTTCTGGATACCCGACTGCATTGAGGTGCCATAGGGCGCAGCTTTACCCTCCCCCTTGTGGGGAGGGACGGAGCGAAGCGACGGGGAGGGGCCTTCCTCAACGTTGCAAAAGAGCCCCTCCCTGCTGCTGCGCAGCCTCCCTCCCCACAAGGGGGAGGGTAAGTGGAGCCTTCAGCGAATATCTGCCCGTGCCCGCGGGCGTTTCTCATTCATCTCATTGGAGAAGATCGCCGGAGGCAGCGATGTCATTTCACGAATGATATCCGCACCTTTTTCGCCCATCATGATCGTTGGCGCATTGGTGTTGCAGGACGGGACGCGCGGTATCACCGAACTGTCGCAGACGCGCAGACCTTCAAGCCCCCGGACTTTCAGATCGAGATCGACGACGGCCATGGCGTCGGTGCCCATCTTGCACGTACCGACCGGATGATGGTCGGTCTTGGCATTGGCACAGCCATAGTCGAACAGTTCCTCGTCGGTATTGTATTTTGGTCCGGGCAGACGCTCCGCCATGACGAATGGTTTCAACGCCGCCTGTTGCATGATTTCCCTGGCAAGCTTCAAGCCCTCGATCGACATCTTTCGATCATGCGGATCGCTCCAATAGTTCGGATCGATGAGCGGCGCGGCGGATGGGTCCGCTGATTTCAGCCGAACAGTGCCGCGCGAACGGGGATGCAGATAGGCCGAATTCAAGGTGACGCCGGCATTCTTCAATCGTTCGACACCTGCCTCGATGCCGGAACCGAGACCGAGATGAAACTGGATATCGGGCGAGYGGGCTTTGTCATCGGCGTACCAGAAGCCGCCGGTCTCGAACAGGCTGGATGCGACGGGACCAGAGCGGAACAGCACATATTGCAGACCGGCCCACAGGGTCCTGTGCAGCTTGGCGACGCCATCATAGGTGTGATCGCCGGTGCATTCGCAGATGACGAACAGATCAAGATGATCCTGCATATTCTCGCCGACGCCCGGCAGATCATGCACGACCGGCACGCCGACGCTTTTCAGATGATCGGCGGGGCCAATGCCGGATTGCAGCAGCAGCTTTGGCGAGCCTATTGCGCCGGAACTCACAAGTACCTCACGGTTGGCGCGGACGATTTCGCGTGCATTGTTGTTCATGATTTCAACGCCAATGGCGCGCCTGCCCTCCACGACGATCCGTGAGACCTGCACGCCAGTGCGAACCGTCAGGTTCTTTCGATCTTTTATGGGTGTGAGATAGGCCATCGACGCGGACGACCGCCGGCGATCACGCTGGGTCAGCTGGTAGAAACCCACCCCGCCTTGCGTCTTGCCGTTGAAATCATGGTTATAGGGTATGCCCAGCTCCTGACCGGCGCGGATATAGGCATCGCAGATCGGCAAAGTGGCAGCAGGCATGGAGACGCCCAGTGGCCCGCCATAGGAATGGTAATCGTCGGCAAAACGCTGATTGTCCTCGGCGCGCTTGAAATAGGGCAAGACATCGCGGTAGCTCCAGCCTTTGCAGCCATCCTCGCTCTCCCACAAATCGTAGTCGGTTGCATTTCCGCGCGTGTAAAGCTGCGCATTGATGCTCGACCCGCCACCAATGACCTTGGCCTGCGTATAGCGAAGAACGCGATTTTTCATGTGCTTCTGCGGCACGGTTTCCCAGCCCCAGCTGGCGACGCCCTTGGTCATCTTGGCGAAGCCGGCGGGCATGTGGAACAGCGGGTTCCAATCGCCGCCGCCTGCTTCCAGCAGCAGCACGGAAATCGCCGGATCTTCACTGAGGCGATTGGCGAGGACGCAACCCGCAGGACCCGCGCCGGTGATGATGTAGTCATAAGTCATGGTCTAACTCTTTGTTTTTACGCAATTCCGGACGGAAAACCGGTTCCCGCTTTTCCTGCAATTGCTTCAAAGCCTGCTTATCGAAAGGGCGCCGTCGGCATTGATGACGGAGCCGGTGGCAAAGTTGAAATCGCCGCTGGCGAGCGCCGCGACGATGCGGCCGAGATCTTCCGGCTCGCCCCAGCGCTTCATCGGCACCAGGCCTTCGGCGATCAGCTTGTCATATTTCGCCGCGGCAACCGCGGTCATGTCGGAGCGTATGATACCGGGGCGTACATCGAAGACACTGATACCCTGGTCCGCCAGGCGCAGGGCGAGGCCTTGGGAGAAGGCGGCCAAAGCGGCCTTGGTCATGCAATAGTCGAGCCGTTCTGGCGAGGTCATCGTGGCAGAAACCGATGTGATGTTGATGATCGAGCGCGGTCGGGATGTCTGCTTTTGCGCCAGCATCGTTCGCAATACGTCCTGCGTGAAAAACACAGTTCCACGCAGATTGATGTCGAAAATCGTATTATAGTTATCCGGCTTAAGATCGAGGAAATCTCCGCGAACTTTCGAGCCGATACCGGCATTGTTGACGAGGCAATCAATATGGCCAAACGCCTTGATGGCGGTCTCGACTGTTGCAACATGGCTAGCCAGATCAGCTATATCCGCCGGGATGAAGATGACCTTGGTACCGAGCTTCTCGAGCGCCTCGATTGCCGATTGACTGGCAGCGTCATCGGCAATGTCGGTGATGGCAAGGTCGAAGCCCTTCGACGCCAGAGCCTTGGCTATGCCAAGCCCGATGCCGCGGCGCGCGCCGGTGACGAGAGCGACGGGTTTCATCACGCAAGCTCCTTCGACACAATATGATCCGCCACACGCAATGCCTGCGCAGCAATGGTCAGTGCCGGATTGACGGCGGCGGAGGTTGGCAGGAACGCTGCATCGACCACGAACAGATTCGGGTGCTCATACGCGCGGCAATAGATGTCGAGCGGCGCGAGCGCCGGGTCGTCACCCATGCGGACGGTGCCGCATTGATGTGATGGGGTCTTGCGGTCGAAGGCCTTGGAGAGAACCAGAGGAAAGCCGGCCGCGCGCAGGACCGATTTGATCTGCGCCACAAGTTTCTGATGCGCCGGCCAATTGCTGCGGATCCATTCCAGGATGATCCTGTCGCCATCGACGCGAACGCGGCTGTCCGGCTTTGGCACATCCTCGCTCATGGCGAGAAAATCCACCGTATGGGCGCAGAAGCGGTCGAGTATCCATTCGGGCACGAGCTTCAGGTCGGATTTAAGCACCGGCCCGCTTATGCGCCCGAGCAGTTGAGCATTGCCGAGCGGCGCACCGCCCTTGCCGTCGGACAGGTAGAAATCATTGAAACCAAAGGTTTTCTGGTAGACGGAATCGTTCCTGAAACGTGGATCGAAGCCGATGACCGCCGAGAGATTGTGGTTCATGAAATTGCGCCCTACCTGATCGGAACGATTGGCGAGCCCGGCCGGATTGGCTCCATCGGCGGAACGCAGGAGCAGCACGGCGGACTGGACGGCACCGGCAGAAAGCACGACAAGCTTGGGCTTTATGACGTAGCTTTTGCCGTCTTTATCGTAGTGCACCGCGGGGATGGCCGTGCCGTCGGGCGCAGTTTGCAGCCGGGTGACCCTAGAATTGGTCTGCAATCTGACATTCTCATATTTGAGCGCGGATGCCAAAGCTGTGGTCTCGGCATCCATCTTGCCGTTGAAACTGTTGGGATGCGCGTCCCATGGCGTTTTCCCGTGGGACAGCCATGTATCGATATCGACACCGAGCGGCAGGGTGGATGGGTGAACACCCGCCGTCTTCAACCGCTCCCGCAAGGCGGCGATCGGCGCTTCGTCGGGAACCGGGGGGAAATCATAGGGCGTCGAATGGAGCGGCTCGGTCGGGTCTTCGCCCAACTTGCCGCGAACCTGAAACAAGGCTTCGGCCTTGCCAKACCAAGGCTCCAGTTCCTCATAGGGAAAGGGCCAGGCAGGCGACACGCCTTCGAGATGCTGCATCTCCTCGAAATCCTCGGAGCGATAGCGCGTCAGCACCGCCCCGTAGAATTTCGAATTGCCGCCCACATTGTAATAGTTCCCGGGGTTGAAGGCGCTGCCGGTCTCGTCGTACCAGCTTTCCTTCGGGCGGAAGATGCCGCGCTGGAAGATCGCTCGGGGATCGCGGTTCTCGGGTCGATCCGGCAGATGATCGCCCGCCTCGAGGATGAGAATATCCGCGCCCGAGGCGGCAAGGCCTGCCGCCATTGTCGCACCGCCGATGCCTGAGCCAATGATCACGATATCTGCGGCTGTGGCCGGTTGTATCTCCTGGCTCATGCGCATTGACCGTTCATGCACTTCAGGCGCCGATACGCAATTGCGATTGCGGATCGAAGAATACGGCCTTGTCCAGATTGAAGGCGAGCTGCGTTTTTGCCCCTGGAACAATCTGCGCATCGGCGCGCAGGCGGGCAACGACTTCCTTGCCGCCAAGCTTCGTCACCGCGAAAGTATCGGAACCTGCGGGCTCGACCACTTCAATCAGGCACTCGCCTTCAACCAGCGAACCCGCGTTGCGGTCCGCCCCATCCGGATCAGTCAGCGCTTCGGGGCGGATGCCGAAGATGACATCCTTGCCGGCATATCCGACGAGAGCGCTGTTGGTCTTCTTGATCGGCAGGCGCAGCGGCGGCGCATCCGGCCTTTCGAGCACGACATGCAGATCCGCAGCGCTGCCATCAATCTTGGCCTTTAGCAGGTTCATAGCCGGTGAACCCATGAAATCGGCAACGAACAGATTGGTCGGGTTGTTGTAGATTTCCGCCGGGGTGCCGAACTGTTGCAGCACGCCATCCTTCAGAACCGCGATCTTGCTGGCCAGCGTCATCGCCTCGATCTGGTCGTGCGTCACATAGACGATCGTGGTCTTCATGCGCTGGTGCAGCCGCTTGATTTCCGTGCGCATATCGACGCGTAGCTTGGCATCGAGATTGGAGAGCGGTTCGTCGAACAGGAACACCTGCGGATTACGCACAAGGGCGCGGCCCATGGCGACACGCTGGCGCTGGCCCCCGGAAAGCTGGCTGGGCTTGCGATCGAGCAGATGTCCGATCTGCAGCATGTCGGCAACCTGCTTGATGGCCTTTTCGCGCTCCGGCTTCGGAACCCCCCGAATTTCCATGCCGAAGGCGATGTTGCCGCCAACGGTCATATTCGGATAGAGCGCATAGGACTGGAACACCATCGCGATATCGCGCTTGGAGGGATGCAGTCCGCTGATCGACTTGCCCTTGATGGAGATATCGCCGGAGGTGATCGGTTCCAGGCCGGCGATGGTGTTGAGCAATGTGGACTTGCCGCAGCCGGAAGGACCGACGAGCACGAGGAAGCCACCCTCGTCTATCTCGATATTGATATCCTTGAGGATCGGCACATTGCCGTAGGACTTATGCAGGTCTTTGATCTGGAGAAATGACATTGATTTATCCCTTCACGGCGCCGGACATGAGGCCGCGGACGAAATAGCGTCCGGAAACGATGTAGACGATGAGAGTTGGCAGCGCTGCGAGAATGGCGCCGGCGAAATGCACGTTATATTCCTTCACGCCGGTCGACGAATTGACGAGATTGTTGAGCGCAACCGTCATGGGCGTGCTTGAGAAACCGGAGAAGGAGGCACCGAACAGGAAGTCGTTCCAGATATTGGTGAACTGCCAGATGACGGACACGACGATGATCGGCCCCGATGACGGCAGAAGGATGCGGCGGAATATCTGGAAGAAGCTCGCGCCGTCGATCTGTGCCGCGCGGACGAGTTCAGTCGGGAATGCCTCATAATAGTTGCGGAAGTAGAGCGTGGTGAAGCCAAGGCCATAGACGATATGGACGAGGATCAGGCCCTGGATCGTACCGGCCATGCCGAGCAGCCCGAGCATGCGGGCCATGGGAATAAGCACGATCTGGAACGGGATGAAGCAGCCGAGCAGCAGCATGCCGAAGATCAGATTCGAGCCGCGGAACTTCCATTTGGTCAAGACATATCCATTGAGCGCACCGACAACCGTGGAGATGGCGACAGCGGGCACGACCATAAGGATCGAATTGATGAAATAGGGTCTGAGGCCTGTCGGCTGCACGCCGATCTGTGCCGTTGACCAGGCTGTAAGCCAAGGCTGAATCGTCCATTCGCGTGGAGGCGACAGCATGCCGCCCTGGCGGATTTCTTCCAGCGGCTTCAGCGAATTGACCAGCATGACGTAGAGGGGCAACAGGTAATAGAAAGCAAACAGGAACAATGCAGCGTAGATCAGTACGCGTGTCAGCTTGCCGCTGGAGATGGCATTATCCGGGCTCTGGGCACTCATTTGTTGCCCCCTCTGATTTCTGAGTAGAGATAGGGCACGATGATCGAGAAGATCATGATCAGCATGATGATGGCCGATGAAGCGCCGATGCCCATGGAATTGCGGGTGAACGTATAGGAATACATGAAGGTCGCGGGCAATTCGGTGGCCTGGCCCGGTCCGCCGCCGGTCAGCGCAATCACAAGATCATAGGCCTTGATGGCGAGATGGGCGAGCACGACGAAGGCGGAGAGGAAAACCGGGCGCATCAGCGGAATGATGATGCGGCGATAGATCATGCCGGTCGATGCGCCATCGATCTGCGCCGCCTTGATGATTTCATTGTCGACACCACGCAGACCGGCAAGAAACATGGCCATGACGAAGCCGGAGGATTGCCAGACGGCGGCAATGACCACCGTATAGATCGCCATTTTGGAGTCCTTGATCCAGTTGAAGTGAAAACTCTCCCAGCCCCATTGGTGCATGGTATTTTCAAGACCGATACCGGGATCAAGGAACCATTTCCAGGCAACGCCGGTGACGATGAAGGAAAGTGCCATCGGGTAGAGATAAATCGGGCGCAGGAGCCCTTCGATACGGATCTTCTGGTCGAGCAGGATGGCAAGACCGAGCCCGATGACCGTACAGATGATGATATAGAGCGAAGCGAAAATACCGAGATTGGTGATCGCGCGCCACCAATGCGGCAACGCCCAGAGCCTACGGTAATTATCAAACCCGACAAAGCCATAGGATGGCAGCATCTTACTATCGGTGAAAGACAGGATGCCGGTATAGGCGATGAAGCCGTAGACGAAAATTAGGACGATCAAAAAACTCGGTCCCAATACCAGTTTCGGTATCAGGTCCTGTATGCGGCTGCGGGTATCCATAGCCTCACCCCTCGATGTGTAATCTTATATTGCCGCGAAGCATCGCGGGAACCTGTCCGGGGCGATATGGCCCCGGACAGAAACACGTGACTTATTTCGCAGCAGCAACAGCGGCAACGAGTTCCTTGACTGCTTCTTCCGACGTCAGATCGCCGTTGAATTCACGGGTCACAACGTCGTAGATCGCGTTCTTGACTGCTGCCGGATTGGCATGACCATGGGCCATGGATCCAAAGAGCGTGCCAGCCTTGTTGGCTTCGGCAAGATCCTTGATGGCCTTCTTGCCGCAATCGTCAAAAGCCGTGTCCGGTACATCGGTACGTGCAGGAGCAGAGCCCTTCACGACATTGAACGCCGACTGGAAGGTCGGGCTTTCGATGGCCGATGCCATGACGAGCTGCGGCTTGAGCTGTGCTTCACTGACCTTGAACATGGCGAACTGGTCGGAGTTGAAGGTTACCGAACCCTGAGTGCCCGGGAAGCGCATGCAGACGAAATCCTTGCCTGGCACTTTGCCGGCCTTGATGAATTCGCCCTTGGCCCAGTCGCCCATGAACTGCAGACCTGCCTTGTTCTCGATAACCATTGCGGAAGCAAGGTTCCAGTCGCGACCGGAGAAATTGTCATCCACATAGGTACGCAGCTTGGTCATGCGGTCGAAGGCTTCCTTCATCTTGTCGCTGCCGAGAGCAGCGGGATCGAGGTCGATGAAAGCCGACTTGTAGAAGTCGTTGCCAAGCGACAGAACGACGGCATCGAAGATCGTCGCATCTTCCCACGGCACGCCACCATGGGCGATTGGAATGATGCCCTGCGCCTTGAAGTTGTCGAGAAGAGCGATCAGCTCGTCCCAGTTTGCAGGCTCCTTGCCTCCGGCCTTGTCGAGGGCGGCCTTGTTGATCCAGATCCAGTTGGTCGAATGCACGTTGACCGGCGCAGCAATCCAATGGCCGTCATACTTCGAGAACTTCTGCAGAGCGGTCGGGATCACGTCATCCCACTTTTCCTTGGCCGCAACTTCATCGAGGTTGCCGAGAGCACCCTGTTTCGCCCAGTCGGTGATGTCGAAACCGAGCATCTGTACGGCCGTCGGAGGGTTGCCGGCTGTAACACGGGCACGCAAAACGGTCATCGCTTCCGTACCGCCACCACCGGAAACCGGCATGTCGGACCACGTGATGCCCTTGGATTCCAGATCCTTCTTGAGCACTTCCAGTGCGGTCGCTTCACCGCCGGAGGTCCACCAATGCAGGACCTCGACGTTTTCGGCCGCACGGGCCATCGTTGCTGTACCGAGCAGCATTGCTGCAGCGGCAACAGTATTCATCAGCTTTTTCATAACAGTCCTCCCACGAGAAAAAAAAGATAAAATTTAACATGTCCGACCGAAGGTGCCCTTAGGTCCGGGGCATTCATACAATAGGCAGAACGGCTATTACAATCGATTTAATCTTCTGACCATACTACTTTCCGCCTACCCATATGCATGTTCAAAGTTTTGGTTTCCGTATAGTCCTCTACCGCGTGCCTGCCGAGTTCACGGCCGAGCCCGGATTGCTTGTATCCGCCAAAGGGTAGTTCCGACGCACCGTCCATGAAGGTGTTCATCCAGATAGTTCCAGCACGTACCTGACGGCCGATTGTCATGCAGGTATCGAAGTCGCGGCTCCAGACGCCAGCGGACAATCCATAGTCGATGGAATTCGCGATACGGACGGCGTCCTCCAGCGTGTCGAATGTTAGCACGGACAGCACCGGTCCGAATACCTCTTCCCGCGCCACGGCCATCTCCGGCTGGACGGCCGAAAGGATCGTCGGTGCCATGAATTGTCCCATGCCCAGATCGAGCGCTTCACCGCCATGGCTGACATTCGCCCCCGCGGAAGCGGCGTTGCGGACATAGGCGCCAACCTTGGCGAGGTGCTCCGGCGTGATGATCGCGCCGACTTTGGTGCGTGGATCGAGCGGATCGCCAACCCTGACCTTGGCGGAAAGCGCCGCCACACGCTGGACGACCTCATCGGCGATATCGCGGTGAACGATCAGGCGGGATCCGGCATTGCAGCATTCGCCTGCGTTAAAATAGGCGCCGAACACCGCCGCATCGATGAAATCGTCGAGATTGGCATCCGGAAACACGATCTGCGGGTTCTTGCCGCCGAGTTCGAGCGAGACCTTTTTCAGGGTCTGGGCGGCATTTGCCATGGTCAGCTTGCCGACAAGGGTAGAGCCGGTGAACGAGGCCATGTCGACATCCGGATGCGTGGTCATTGGGGCACCAACTTCGGCACCCGTCCCGACGATAATATTGACCACGCCAGCCGGAACGCCTGCTTCCATCAGAATCTCACCGAGCACCAGCGTCGAGCCGGATGTCAACTCTGATGGTTTCACCACGGCTGTGCACCCGGCGGCGAGCGCGAAGGGTAACTTCTGGCTTACGATAAGGAACGGGAAATTCCAGGGCGTTATAATCGAGACGACACCGATCGCCTCGCGCAGGACGACACCCAGTGTTGCATCTCCGAGCGTATTATAGCTTTCGCCATGCAAGTCGCGGCCAAGTGCAGCCGCGTAGCGCCAGATATCGACGGCGCCACCGAGTTCGGCCTTGGCCTGGCTGATTGGTTTGCCGGATTCGATACAGTCAAGATAGGCAAGTTCGTCGGAGCGCGCTGCGATGAGATCGGCGGCTTTGAGGATGATATTCGAACGCTCAGCGCCGGTCATGCGCGACCACGGCCCATTGTCGAACGCGTGGCGTGCGGCAGCAATGGCGCGTGTCGCGTCGGTTTTGGTTCCTGCCTGGTAGCGTGAAACGACAACGCCATGACCGGGGCTCTTGCGCTCGATGACGCCGCCTTCCGCGCCATCCGTCCATCGGCCGTCGATCAGCATCTGGAATTCGCGCACCTTGAAATTATCGAGTGCCTGAGGCCGCACCAGAACTGTCATTACCATTCTCCCTTGAACACGGGCTCACGCTTTTCGGCAAAGGCCGAAACACCTTCTTTCAGGTCCGCTGTTTTTGCGACGAGGATCGAGCCAAGTGCCTCGACCGCCGTTCCATTGTCTTCGCCATTGGCTGAAGCGATCATCAGTTTTGCCACTTCGACGGCGGCCGGGCCGCGCTTGGCGATGCGCTCCGCATAGGCTTGCGCCGTGGAAACCGCGGTACCGGTTTCGACTACATGGTCGACAAGGCCGATCACCTGTGCTTCGCTGGCGCTGAAAATCTCGCCGCCAAGCGCCATGCGGCGAACCACTTGCGCGCCAAAACGCCGGACCAACCGCTGTGTGCCGGACCAGCCCGGCACCATGCCGAGGCCGGTTTCCGGCAGGCCGAGCTTGATCTGTGTTTCAGCGATACGGATATCCGCAGCAGCAGCCAATTCCAGGCCCCCGCCCAGCGCATGGCCGTTAAGGGCCGCGATCAGCGGCACACGGAGCGTCGCCAGCCGTTCGAAGACACGATGGCCGAAACGCACCCAGGCATGACCGAACTCATTCGGTGTCATCGCAGCCCAAGCCTTGATATCGCCGCCTGCCGAAAATGCCTTGCCCGCGCCGGTGAGGATCGCAACCCGCACTTGCGCGTTGGCCTCCACTGCATCGCAAGCGGCGCTCAAGTCCTTCAACATATCGAGGTCGAAGGCATTGAGCTTTTCCGGCCGCGACACGGTAATCGTGGCGACAGGGCCGGCGAAGGCGACGTTAATGCGCGGATCAGCCATGGAGCGTCCTTTGCGGTTTCTGCGGCAGTTTCAGGCCAAAGGGCTCCGGCACGAACAGATGCGCGTCCATCAGCTTGAGGTCGCGGGCAACAACCAGTGGAAATTCTGACTGATCGAGAATGTGGGTCTGGAGGTCCACGCCCGGCGCGATTTCGGTCAGGACCACGCCTTCCGGCCTCAGGACCATGACGCAACGTTCCGTGACATAGGTGATCTCCTGACCTTGCTCGACGGCGCGACGGCCGGAGAAAGTAACGTGCTCGACTTGCGTGACAAGCTTMTTCAGCTTGCCTTCCTTCTCGATGACGAGCTTACCATCCTCGACATGTACTTTCGCGCCGGCATTGAACATGCCGGAGAACACGATCTTGCGCGCCCTTGCGGTGATATCGACAAAACCGCCTGCGCCAGCGGTCACATGCGGACGGAAGCTCAACTTCGACACGTTGACCGAGCCGGACTTGTCGATCTCGAGGAACGATAGCAGCGAGGCATCAAAACCCGCGCCCTGGAAATAGGTGAACTGATGCGGTGATGGGACAAAGGCTTCCGCGTTGGAAGCGCAGCCGAACGCGAAATCAAGGAGCGGGATACCGCCGACAGGGCCTTGCTCAATCACCCAGGTAACCGCCCCGTGCAAGCCCTCCTCAAGCAGAATACGCGGCACGTTGGCGGAAATACCGAAGCCGAGATTGACGGCGCTGCCAGCTTCAAGCTCGGTTGCAACCCGGCGCGCAATGACTTTCTGGATATTGAAATCCGGGAGCGCGAAATCTTCGAGCGGATGGAAAATCTCGCCGGAAATGGCCGGATCGTAGAGCGTTTGCGTTGTCTGCTTCTGGTCGGGATCGACGACGACGTAGTCAACAAGGATGCCCGGCACGCGCACATCGTGCGGCTTCATCGAACCGCTCTTGGTGATGCGTTTGACCTGCGCGATGACGATGCCGCCATTGTTGCGTACCGCGAGCGCCTGATCGAAGCCGCCGAGATAGGCGCCTTCATGTTCGTAGGTGAGATTGCCGCGCTCATCCGAGGTGGTGGCGCGGATGATCGCGACCTGCGGAATGATGGGCTTGAAGAACAACCATTCCTCGCCGCCAAACTCGATCTTGCGGACGACCGGTTCCTCAGCGGCAGAGGCGTTCATGGCACAGCCCTGCCGGTCCGGATCGACAAAGGTATCGAGCCCGACTTTGGTGAAAACGCCCGGGCGCTTCGCCGCCGCTTCACGGTGCATGTCGAAGAGAATGCCGGAAGGAATATTGTAGGCCGCAACCTCATCATTGCCGATCATTTGCCAGATCAGTGGAGGTTCGGAGCTGGACGGGCCGGACGGATAGGAACCGCCGATGATCTTCTTGAGCAAGCCCTTTTTGGCGATGTGATCGACACCCTTGATGCCGCTCATATCCCCTGCCGCAATCGGATGCAGTGTCGTCAGACCGCGCGGATGACCAGTCGCATCGAAGCGGGCGCCGATGGCCTTCAGCATCAGATCCGGACAGCCCAGACCGCTCGAAGACGAGACCGAAACGATCGCGTCGTCGGGAATGAGGTTCGCGGCCTCTTCGGGGGTGATGTGCTTGTTCATATTGTATTCGTTTTCTCAGAGGCCCGGATTGATCTTTTGTGCAGTGCCGGTCTTTGCCGCTTCAGCGACGGCGAGCCCGGCAGCCAGCGACCACAAGCCATCTTCGCCACTGGCTGCCGGCTTGCCCTTGCCTGCCATAGCGGCATGGAACTTGGCGATGCCGGTTTCGTAGAGGTTTTTCTGATCGAGCTGCAGTTCACTCTCTCCGTCTTTGTTGCGAAGAGTAACCGTGCCGATCGGCTTTTGCGTCATCACGTTGCGTCCGACCAGCGAGCCTTGGGTGCCGTGCACCTCGAAGCCGGTCTCGGAATATTTGGTTGTGAACCCATCATGGAAGAGGGCGATCAATCCCGACTTGAAACGCATGACGCCCATGACCGCATCCTCGAGGCCCGCCTTGGCCAAACCGCTTTTCTGCGAGAATGCCGTCGCCTCGACAGGATCATCACCAAGGACATAACGCAGTGTGTCCGTGTCGTGCACGGTTATGTCGAGAATGACCCCACCTCCCGCCTCTGGGCGATCAAGCCGCCAGCCCTGCAAATGCGGCGGCAGATAAACCGCATGGAAGACCTTGGCGGCAAGCAGCGTGCCGATCCTGCCAGCGGCAATCGCTTCGCGCATCGCCGTATGGCTGGCCGCATTGCGCAGATGGTGATTAGTCGCGAAAACGACATTGGCGGCGCGGCAGGCGTCAACCATGGCCCGCGCGTCGGCAAGGCTCGTCGCCAGCGGCTTCTCGCACAGAATGTGCTTGCCGGCCTTTGCAGCGGCCAGCACCTGATCCTTATGCAACTCGTTTGTTGTCGAAATATAGACCGCGTCGACGTCCGGGTCGCCGACCAGCGCGTCGAGCGTGGTCACAGACTTGGGAATGTTGTGCTGCGCTGCATATTTCTTGCCGCGCTCTTCATTGGTGCTCATCACAGCGACAATTTCGCCGCCGCTGGCACGGATCGCGTCGATTACCCACTCATGCGCAATGGTGCTTGCGCCGATCAATCCCCAGCGTGTCATGCCAGCTCCTCCAACTGTTTTACAGGCGCACCGCAGCTTTGGCGCACGACCAGGCGCACCGATGTTACAATGGATTCCGGATCTGTTTGTCCGGCATTGATCTGCTTCAGGACCAGCTGCGCCGCGCGCTGCCCCATGCCCTGCGGATCAACCGAGACCGTGGTCAGCGCAGGTACGGCCGTCTTTGCCTCGATCACATCGTCGAAACCGATGATGCCAAAACCCTTGCCGGGCTCGATATTATTGGAACGCAGGCCATCGCAGACGCCGAAGGCCACCGCGTCATTGAGACAGAGGGCAGAGGTCGGGCGCTCGGCAAAGACCATCATGCGCTCGACCGCAGCGACACCACCGGCACGCGACGGTGCGGAGTGGATGACGAATTTTTCATCTACGGGGATATTCGCTTCAGCCAGCGCATCGCGATAACCGCGCAGCCGCTCGCCAAAAACCACCGTATCCACGAAGCCGCCCATAAAGGCGATCCGGCGATGGCCTAGGGAGATCAGATGGCGGATGGCAGCCTTGGCGCCAGCATAATTGTCGGAAAGGAGCGTCGAGACTTTCGCGCCTGGCACATTGCGCACGACCAGCACCACCGGGATGCCGCTATCGGCGAGCGGCTTGATATCACTGGCTTCCGTGCCACGTGCCGGTGACAGGATCAGCCCGGCAATGCCATTCTCGCGCATGGAGGAAATGACTTCGCGCTGCCGGTCGACACTCTCGCCGCTGTGAGCCAGGAACTGCACGTAGCCCGCCGACTGGACCATCATATCCATGCCGACAGCAAGCTCGGCGAAGAAACTGTTGGTGAGATCATTGACGACGATGCCGATGATCTTCGACTTCGACTGCCGCAGGTTAGCGGCGCCGCGATTATAGACATAGCCAAGATCGCCGATCAGGGCATTGACCTTTTCGCGGGTCTTTTCATTGACGAGTGGGCTACCCTGCAGGACCAGTGAGACAGTGGACTTCGACACGCCGGCGGCGTGCGCGATGTCCACAATGCTGGTCCGGGATTTGTTCAACGAAATTCCTCCATGGGCTCTCATATAATTGGAACGTTCCAAATTCGTCAAGCGTTTTTATCGACATTAGTCGTTATTGCGGGGTATTATGAATTCTTTGCGTCGTTAAATTGTCGCTTGTTTTTTGGAACGTTCCAAATTAAAACAGACCGCTTGATCTGGGAGCAATGCAGAATGACCCTCAAAATTCAATTGCCGAATGGAAGTGGGACAACCGCCGATTACGTTTTGAGCGGCGTTCCAATTGTCACGCCTTCAAGCCCTCCAGCATTCAATCGGATCGCCTATGCGGCCGCCCATGTGGTCTCCGACCCGCTGCGGGACGCTGAGCCTTGGGGCAAACCTGCAATCGATTGGGATGCAACCATGGCGTTTCGCCATCATCTATGGTCGCTTGGTTTCAAGATTGCCGAAGCCATGGATACAGCGCAGCGCGGCATGGGCGTTGATTGGACAGGTGCACAGGAACTGATCCGGCGATCGCTGGCCGAGGCGCGGACTTTTGACGGAGCGGACCTTGCCTGCGGCGCCGGTACCGATCAACTGGCACCGGAGGATACCAGGAGCCTCCACGACGTGATCGATTCCTATGAGACGCAAATTGGGTTTGTCGAAGCCGAGGGCGGACGCGCCGTAATGATGGCGAGCCGTGCGTTGGCCCGCGTTGCCCGTACAGCTGACGACTACCGCATGGTCTATGGCGAGATCCTGCGCCAGACCGGCAACAGGGTCGTCCTGCATTGGCTTGGAGACATGTTCGACCCGCAGCTCGCGGGATACTGGGGCTCATCCTCCTTCGAACAGGCACTTGAAACGGTGCTCGCGATCATTAGTGATAACAAAAAGAAGGTCGAAGGCATCAAGATTTCGCTGCTAGACAACGTCAAAGAAATCGAACTGCGCAAGCGGCTGCCGGAGGGTGTCCTCTGCTTTACCGGCGATGATTTCAACTATGCCGAACTGATCGAAGGAGATGGCGAACGCTACAGCCATGCGCTGCTGGGTATTTTCGATGCGGTTGCGCCCTCGGCGTCCAAGGCCTTGGCGCATCTTGCGAAAGGCGAAACGCAGGCCTTCCGCGACGTCATCGAGCCGACCGTCCCGCTGTCGCGCAAGATTTTCGAAGCCCCTACTCAATACTACAAGGCCGGGGTGGTATTCCTCGCCTGGCTCAATGGCCATCAAAGTCACTTCACCATGCCGGCCGGCATGCAGTCCGCCCGCGGCATTGTCCACTACGCGGAAATCTTTCGGCTTGCCGACCAGGCCAATGTGCTGGACAAGCCGGAGCTTGCGGTTAGCCGCATGAAGGGCCTTCTGCAGATTTATTGCGTTTGAAGAACGGACCGGAATTCAGCCTGCTGGACCCGCAAATAGTATGAGATTGCCATCTGGATCCAACACAATGAAATTTCGGGCACCCCACGGTTCTTTCGTGATCGTTTGATGAAACGGCACGCCGTTGGCCTGAAAATCCAGAAAAAGTTGTTTGATCTCATCGGCTGTATCGACTGTGATCGATGCGGAGAGCAGGTGCTCACGCTCCCGGATGTCACCCACGAATACTGGTTCGCACACCAGCCGTAGCGCGAGCCGCGCCTTGTCGCGAATGACCTGTCCGTAGAACGGCGGTTCGCCGTAGATGAAGTCAATGGTGAATCCGAGCTTATCGGTGAAAAAGCTGCACGACACCTGAATGTCGCTCACAAAGAGTTGCGCCGAGGTCGACGCAAGAACGGGACGAAGTCCGGTCCGTTTGAATTGCGCGCTCATGGATTGGGCTCCTGACTTGAGCGCCAGCCATCCCTCGAACCCCATTTGACGTGCGACAAGTTCTTGCGCGTCAGAGAGTTTGAAGCTCGCTTCCAGTATCTCACTGTCACCAAGGTGTTGAAACCGTGGCAAAACGGCCCTGATTTCAGCGGCCACGGGATAGTACCGCTCCCGATGCCAGCGCAAATACTGCTTGGCTTGCTTCTTAAGATTTTCAAGATTCGGCATAGGCGCATCTGTTGTTACATCATGGAGGCGGGCATTGCCCTTTCGACCTTGTGTCGATGCAGCCTACGCAGCTCTTGGATATTCCTTCGAGCCGCCTCTGTTTGTCAATAACTAGGCTGAAGACGGCTCTTCGTGAGTTAGCTTTGGCAGTTCTGAGTGGTTCCAATCAACGAAAAAGGGGCAGCGCCGAAGCGCCACCCCTCCCCCCACCAAAACGCGTGGAACTTACTTGCTCCAGCTTTTGACCAGCTCATCGTAGTTGACGGTCTGGGGCTTTTCCTTTTCGTTCTCGATCTTCAACTGGGGCGCCAGATGGCCGTTTTTGACGGCATCGGCATTCCAGTAGGCAAGGTCATGCTCTTCGGCCAGTTTCGGACCGATATCACCCTGCACGCCTGACTTTTCGAGGCGTCCGAGAACCTTCTCCTGCTCGGAACACAGCGAGTCCATGGCTTCCTGTGCGGATTTCGCACCGGAAGAAGCATCGCCGATCGCCTGCCACCAGAGCTGAGCCAGCTTCGGATAGTCCGGAACATTGGTACCCGTCGGCGACCATTGCAGGCGTGCCGGCGAGCGATAGAACTCGACCAGACCGCCGAGTTTTGGCGCACGGTCAGTGAAGCTCTTGTGATCGAGCGTGGACTGGCGAATGAAGGTAAGGCCAACATGGCTCTTCTTCACGTCGACAGTCTTCGATGTCACGAACTGGGCATAGAGCCAGGCAGCCTTGGCCCGATCGTCCGGAGTGGACTTAAGCAGCGTCCAGGAACCCGCATCCTGATAGCCAAGCTTCATGCCGTCTTTCCAGTAAACGCCATGCGGGCTTGGGGCCATGCGCCATTTCGGTGTACCGTCGGCATTGACGACCGGCAGTCCGTCCTTGACGCTGTCTGCGGTGAACGCCGTGTACCAGAAGATCTGCTGAGCGACATTGCCTTGCGCCGGGATGGGCCCGGATTCGGAGAAGGTCATGCCCTGAGCTTCCGGCGGAGCATAAGCCTTCAGCCAATCGAGATATTTCTGGATCGAGTACACCGAGGCCGGGCCATTGGTATCACCGCCGCGAGCGACGCATGAACCAACTGGCTGTGACTTTTCGTTGACCTTGATGCCCCATTCATCGACTGGCAGACCATTCGGGATACCCTTGTCGCCATTGCCAGCCATGGAAAGCCACGCATCGGTAAAGCGCCAGCCGAGCGATGGATCCTTCTTGCCATAGTCCATATGACCGAAGACCTTCTTGCCATCGATCTCCCGGCCGGTGAAGAACTCGGCGATATCCTCATAAGCTGACCAATTGACCGGTACGCCGAGGTCATAGCCGTATTTCGCCTTGAAATCCGCCTTGTTCTTCTCGTCGTTGAACCAGTCATAGCGGAACCAGTAGAGGTTCGCGAACTGCTGGTCCGGCAATTGATAAAGCTTGCCATCCGGTGCGGTCGTGAACGATTTACCGATGAAATCATCGACGTCGATACCAGGATTGGTGACATCCTTGCCTTCGTTGGCCATCCAGTCGGTCAAGTTGCGCGCCTGCTGATAGCGCCAATGCGTACCAATCAGATCGCTATCGTTGATATAGGCGTCATAGATGTTTTCACCTGACTGCATCTGCGTCTGCAGCTTTTCCACCACGTCACCTTCACCGATCAGGTCATGGGTGACCTTGATGCCGGTGATATCGGTGAATGCCTTGGCGAGTGTCTTGGACTCGTAATCGTGCGTGGTGATGGTTTCGGAAACCACCTTGATGTCCATACCGGCGAAAGGCTTCGCCGCATCGACAAACCACTGCATTTCCTTTTCCTGTGCCGCCCTGTCGAGGGTCGACATGTCGCCAATCTCCTTGTCAAGGAATGCCTTGGCTTCGTCCATTCCGGCCCAGGCGCTGCCTGCACCGAACAGCAGCGCCAAGGCTGTCGTTGTCGTTAAAATTCGCGTTCGCATAGTATTGTCCTCCCAGAGTTGCGATTGCATCGTCAAGTGCGGGGCGGGATGCCCTACACTTAATTTCTAAACGAAGCGGAATACGCCGATGGCGTAGACCACGGATAAAGCCAAAGCCCACCAGAGGTTCGGACCGACAAGTCCAAGCCAGGCGAGATGAATGAAGGCACTGCCGAGCAACGACACGAACAGCCGGTCGCCGCGCGTGGTTTCAAAGCGCAGGATGCCGACACGCGGATTGCCGCCCGGCGAGGCATATTCCCATACGGCCATCAGCGACATCAGAAAGAAAATAGTCAAGAAAAACAGCGCCGTCGGGAACGTCCAGGCCATCCAMCCRCCTTTGATCAGYGGMGCGAACCAGTCACGCGCACCGTCCTTGAAAGGAACCACTCCCACGAGCAGCCCGACCATGATTGCGAAAGCGGCGACGACTGCCGCCAGCACTACAGGCCAACGCCTAGTCGTTTCCATTATACCCTCCCCAGGGCGAAGCCCTTGGCGATGTAGTTGCGGACGAAGTAAATAACGATGGCGCCCGGGATGATGGTCAGCACACCGGCCGCAGCCAGAACGCCCCAATCCATGCCGGAAGCCGAAACCGTGCGGGTCATGATGGCAGCGATCGGCTTGGCAGCAGTCGTCGTCAAGGTTCTGGCAATCAGCAGTTCCACCCATGAGAACATGAAGCAGAAGAAGGCGGCAACGCCGATGCCGCTGGCGATGAGCGGTACGAATATCTTCACGAAGAAACGCGGGAATGAGTATCCATCGATATACGCCGTTTCATCGATCTCCTTGGGCACCCCGGACATGAAACCTTCGAGGATCCACACGGCGAGCGGGACATTGAACAGGCAATGTGCCAGCGCCACGGCGATATGCGTGTCGATCAGGCCAAAGGCCGAATAAAGCTGGAAGAACGGCAACGCAAACACGGCAGGCGGTGCCATGCGGTTGGTSAGCAGCCAAAAGAACAAATGCTTGTCGCCRAGGAACCGGTAGCGCGAGAAGGCATAGGCTGCAGGCAATGCCACCAGCACCGAGATCACCGTGTTCATCACCACATAGATGATGGAATTGATATAGCCCTTGTACCAGGATGGATCGGTGAAGATGACCGCATAATTRTTCAGGGTCGGGTTCTGCGGCCACAGCGAGAATGCGCCGAGGATTTCCTGATTGGTCTTGAARCTCATATTGATRAGCCAGTAGATCGGCAGCATCARRAAGATGATGTACAGCGTCGGGATCAGCCACCAGAAYTTSGATTCRTCGCCGCGCTTGCGCATGCGACGGGCCAGCGCCTTGTCAATCTGGCGCTGTTCGGCTTCGGGCCGCCCGCTCGTTCGTGCAAGTGTGTCGTTCTGCACGCTCATATCAGCGCTCCGCATCGTARTTGGTCATGACGGTGTAGAAGACCCATGACAGCAAGAGAATGATCAGGAAGTAGATGATCGACATGGCCGCGGCGGGCCCGAGGTCGAAYTGGCCRACCGCCATCTTGACGAGATCGATCGACAGGAACGTCGTCGAAYTGCCCGGTCCACCGCCWGTGACGACRAAGGGTTCGGTGTAGATCATRAAACTGTCCATGAAGCGCAGAAGTACGGCGATCAGAAGCACGCGGTTCATCTTCGGCAACTGGATGTAGCGGAACACCGCCCAGCGYGAKGCRCCRTCGATCTTKGCCGCCTGATAGAACGCATCGGGAATGGAYACGAGACCGGCATAGCAAAGRAGCACGACGAGGCTCGTCCAGTGCCAGATATCCATGATGATAACGGTGACCCATGCGTGCATCGGGTTCTGGACGTAATTATAGTGGATGCCAAGCCTTTCCAGCGTATGGCCGAGCAGACCGATGTCGGTGCGGCCAAAGACCTGCCAGATCGTGCCGACTACGTTCCACGGGATGAGGAGCGGGAGCGCCATCAGGACCAGGCAGACGGGAACGCCCCAGCCCTTGCGCGGCATATTGAGCGCAATRATGATGCCCARCGGGATCTCGATCGCAAGGATGATGAAGGAGAAGATGAGATTGCGCCCGAGYGCTGYGTGAAAGCGTTCGGAGTGGAGGATTTCGTCAAACCAGTCGGTTCCGGCCCAGAAAAACTGATTGTTGCCGAAAGTATCCTGCACCGAATARTTRACCACGGTCATCAGCGGGACAACGGCTGAAAAGGCCACGAGCAGCAGTACGGGCAAGACCATGAACCAGGCTTTGTTGTTCCAGGTTTTCTCCATGGCTACAGCCCTCCCACGCGCCAGCTATCGGCATAGATGTTGATGCCCTTCGGATCGAAGGCGATGTGCGGTTCGGCCGGGATATCCCCRCCCTCCTCGACAATGATGGCGATGTCCTGGTTTTCGAGCCGGGTCCGGACGATCTTGTGCCKGCCGATRTCCTCGACCTTGGCAATTTTTACCGGCATCCCMGTGCGCCCGAGGCGCACATATTCCGGCCGGATGCCAAGTTCGATGATTTTCGCATTGGCGGGCATCACCGGCGAAGGCAACTCGATCTGATGGCTGCCTATCTGCGCCATCCCGCCGGAAAGTTTCACGGGCATGACGTTCATGCCGGGCGAGCCAATGAAGTACCCGACGAAAGTGTGTTTCGGCCGCTCGAACAATTCTTCCGGCGTGCCGATCTGCACGATCTCGCCGTCATACATGACGACGACTTTCTGGGCGAAGGTCAGCGCTTCCGTCTGATCGTGCGTGACATAGACCATCGTGTAGCCGAAGCGCTGGTGCAACTGTTTCAGCTGCGATCGAAGCACCCACTTCATGTGCGGGTCGATAACGGTAAGCGGCTCGTCGAAAAGGATCGCGTTGACGTCGGACCGGACGAGACCGCGGCCGAGCGAAATCTTCTGCTTCTGGTCGGCGGTAAGGCCGCGTGCCTTCTTCTTTGCCCAGCTGGCAAGGTCGATCATCTCCAGCGTCTCGCGCACCTTGCGATCGATTTCCGCTTCCGGAACGCCGCGATTGCGCAAGGGAAAGGCCAGATTGTCGTAAACGGTCATCGTGTCGTAGATGACCGGGAACTGGAACACCTGCGCGATGTTGCGTTCCTGCGTCGACAGGTTGGTCACCTCGACGCCGTCGAACAGCAGTTGTCCGTGTGAGGGATGGATCAACCCGGATATGATGTTCAAGAGCGTGGTCTTGCCGCAACCGGACGGGCCGAGCAAAGCATAGGCACCGCCGTCTTCCCAGCTGTGATGGACTTCCTTCAGCGCGTAGTCCTTATCCGACTTCGGGTTGGGACCGTAGGCGTGACGGATATGGTTGAGATCGATGCGTGCCATGGTTCCCCCTATGCCGCCAGCTTCTGGCGGCGGCTGACGGAATTGCCGCTCGCGTCGAAAATCACCAGATTGCGCGGGTCGATGAAGATGTCGATCTCCTCATCGGGCGCATAGATATGGATGCCATGCGTCAGCATCGTCCAACGCGCATCGGCGAAGGAAAGATGGACAAAGCTTTCCGAACCTGTGATTTCGGTAGCCGTAACCGTGGCTTTGAGGCCGATCTCGTCAGGATTTCTGCGGCTCGTATTCACATGATGCGGCTGGAAACCGATCGTATACGTACCGTCCGCGAACTCCGCCAGATGCGCCGGTACCGGTAGGGCAACGCCGCCCTCGAGCTGAAATGCTTTGCCAAATTTCGCCAGAGCAATCGTGTTGAGTGGTGGATCGGCAAAAGTCTGCGCGGTGATCAGATCATCGGGCCTGCGGAAGACATCTATGGTCGGCCCGAACTGGGTGATGCGGCCTTCGGACAAGGTCGCCGTGTTGCCACCAAGCAGCAGGGCTTCGTGCGGCTCGGTCGTGGCATAGACGAAAATCGTACCGGATTCGGCGAAAATCCTCGGCAATTCCTGACGCAGTTCCTCGCGCAGCTTATAGTCGAGATTGGCAAGCGGCTCGTCGAGCAGAACCAGCTTGGCGTTCTTCACGATAGCGCGCGCCAGCGCMGTGCGCTGCTGCTGACCGCCGGAAAGATTGAGCGGCGTGCGATCGAGGAAGGGCGTGAGCTTCAGCATTTCGGCSGCCTTGCGCACTTCGCGGTCGATTGTCGCTTTGTCGGCRCCRGCCACGCGCATCGGCGARGCRATGTTCTCRTAGACYGTRAAGGCTGGGTARTTGATGAACTGCTGATAGACCATGGCGACCGAGCGCTTCTGTACSGGCACGCCTGTCACGTCCTTGCCGTCGAACCAGACAGAGCCGGAGGTCGGCACGTCCAGTCCTGCCATGATGCGCATGAGGCTGGTCTTGCCCGACAGGGTCGGCCCGAGCAGGACATTCAGCGTCGCATGTTCCAAAGTCAGCGAAATATCGCTGAGATGGGGCTTTCCGCCCACTACCTTGGATACATTCCGCAGTTCCAACATTCTTACTCCTCCCAGAGACGGTGCAGACCTATCCACACCGTATCATTCAATTCTATTCCGCCGCGATCTGGCGCCGTCTATCGACAGCATTTTCCATAAAACGGTCGAGCGCAGCAGCCTCATCGGCGCTCAAATGCAAACCCTTCTTTGTCCGACGCCAGAGAACATCCTGAGCCGTCACCGCCCATTCATGCTCGATCTGATAGCGCACCTCGGCTTCATAAAGGTCAGAGCCGAAATGCCTGCCAAGATCGGCGACAGAAGCGGCTTTGCCAAGCAATGTACGTGCCTTCGTACCGTAGAGCCGGAACAGGCGATGCGCATGGCGTGGGTCGAGAAATGGATAATCGGCTTTGAGCTTCTGCAGCTCCGCATCAAAAGTAGTGGCTGCAAAGTCGCCGCCCGGCAGTGTTCCGGCCGCCGTCCAAGGCTTGCCGCGCTTGCCAAGCTGGTCTTCGATCTTTTCCAGCATATGCTCGGACAAGCGCCTGAATGTGGTGATCTTGCCGCCAAATATATTGAGCAGCGGCGCCTGGCCTTCTGGCGCGTCGGTCTTCAACACATAATCGCGCGTAGCTTCCTGCGCCTTCGAGGCACCGTCATCGTAGRGCGGACGCACGCCCGAATAAGTCCAAACAACCTGGTCGCGCTTCACTGGCTCGACAAAATATTCGCTGGCGGCAGCGCAGAGATAATCAATCTCGGCATCGCTGATTTTCACCTCGGCCGGATTGCCGTGATAGTCTTGGTCGGTGGTGCCGATGAGGGTGAAATCCTGCTCGTAGGGAATGGCGAAAATGATGCGGCCATCGGTATTCTGGAAAAAGTAGGCGCGCGGATCGTCGAAGTTCTTCTTTACGACGATGTGGCTGCCCTGCACGAGACGAACGTTGTGCGCATTATTGCTGCCGACGACACCGGTCAATACCTCATCGACCCATGGACCGGCGGCATTGACCAGAAGACGCGAGCGGACTTCCTCCGTCGCGCCGGTCAACCCGTCCTGCAGCGTCAGTGTCCAATGGTCCGCATCGCGGCGGGCACTGACAACTTTCGTACGTGTGCGAATGACCGCACCACGATCGGCCGCGTCACGGGCATTGAGCACAACCAGCCGCGCATCGTTGACCCAGCAGTCGGAATATTCGAATGCCTTGGTATAGAGCGACTTCAGCGGCTTGGCTGCCGGATCGCGGGTCATGTCCAGCGTCCGTGTGGCCGGAAGCTTCTTGCGCCCGCCAATGTGATCGTAAAGGAAAAGTCCGAGCCGCAAGAGCCAGGCTGGACGTAAGCCAGCATGATGCGGCAGAACAAAACGCAGCGGCCAGATGATGTGCGGCGCGCTGGCCCAGAGCACTTCGCGCTCCATCAGCGATTCGCGCACCAGCCGGAATTCGTAATATTCAAGATAGCGCAAACCGCCATGGATGAGCTTGGTCGAACCGGAGGACGTACCGCTGGCAAGGTCACTCATTTCCGCGAGGAAGACCGAAAAGCCACGGCCGACAGCATCACGCGCAATGCCGCATCCATTGATGCCGCCGCCGATGACAAAAATGTCGTAGACCATGTCGACCAGATTAGACAATCCCTGCGCTCCCCATTTCGCAGCGCACCATTTCTTCGCAATTGCGAAAGATATACGGAAGCATTACGAAACCAATACGAAACTGAAAGGAACTATAACGCGCATGGCTGCGCCGCACAAGAGCGTTGTCAAATCGAAGTTTCGATGAGCCTTACGTCCGCGTCGATGCAAATCTGGCGGATTGCTTCGCTCTCGCAGCGATCGGTGATGAAGGTGTGTACTTGCGAAAGATGGCCGATGCGAACCGGCGCCGTGCGCTCGAATTTTGTTGAATCGGAGACGAGGATCACATGGCGCGCATTGGCCATGATTGCTTGCGCCACCTTGACCTCGCGAAAATCGAAATCAAGCAGCGCGCCGTCGCTGTCGATGGCGGACGTCCCGATGACGGCGAAATCCACCTTGAACTGACGGATAAAATCGACCGCCGCTTCACCGACGATACCGCCATCGGACCCACGCACGACACCGCCTGCGATAACCACCTCAATGTCCGGGTAAATACGCAACTTATTGGCAACATTGATATTATTGGTGATTATCATCAGGCCCTTGCGATCGAGCAGGGCTTGGCCTACCGCTTCCGTGGTGGTGCCGATGTTGACGAATAGAGAGGCATTGTCGGGGATGAGGTCGGCCGCGGCGCGGCCAATCGCTTCCTTTTCGCTCGCAGCAATCAAACGCCGCGCCTCATATTCCAAATTCTGCACGCCGGAGGGAAACAGTGCGCCGCCGTGGATACGGTTGAGCAGGCGCTGGTCGCACAGGTCGTTGAGATCCTTGCGAATGGTTTGCGGCGTGACATTGAAATGAACGGCGAGATCGTCCACGAGAACGCGTCCGTGCTCCTTGGCCATTTCCAGAATTTCGGCGTGCCTGGGAGCGAGAAACATGGCTTGCGCTTTCATTTTCGTTTTTCTGCAGTCTATACGAAAACGAAAATGAAAGCTCATGTCAATCTATGGGCAAACGAACCTGACTTATTTCCCTATGCCGTTGCGCCTTCGATAATATCGAACCCTGTATTAATGATGGTCTTTTCGGCGGGCCGCTCGCGGCTTTCAAGCAATTTTTCGGCTGCGGTTTTTCCAATGAGAAAACGTTTCGACAGGATCGTTGACAGAGGCATTGGCATGGCCTGGCCGATATCGAGTCCATTGAAACCAAATATACCAAGCTTCTCTTTCACTGCGATTCCCGCATGCATACAATGAAAAATGCCGCCCATGGCCATATCGTCATTCGGAAATACGACAACGTCGAGGTTGGGATGGGCACCAAGAAGTATCGCTAGCGCGTCGCGCCCTGCCTTGGTCGAACTCGCGTCGGGATAACAATGCTCCGCAACCAGAGACAGGCCAGCCTCCTGCAATGCCGAGCAAAGCCCCTCATAACGGGCACTGGCGCGATCGTCTGTCGTTACATTGTGCCTGGCATAGCCGAAGCGGCGATAGCCGCGCTGGATGAGATGTTTTCCGGTTTCATAGCCAGCCTGGCGATGCGACATGCCAACGGCAATGTCTACAGGCTCGCCATCGATGTCCATCAACTCGGCGACCCGGAAGCGGCCATGCTCGAGATGCCGGCGCGCGGTCGGCGTGTGATGCAGGCCGGCGAGGATCACCGCTGCTGGCTGCCATGCGAGAAAGGAGACGAGAATCCGCTCTTCGATCAGCGGATCATAGTCCGTGACACCGATCACGGGCTGAAACGCCGTTTCGGTGAGCGCCGTGTGGATGCCGCGCAGCACATCGGGAAAGACGATGTTGGATAGCGATGGCAGCAGCACGCTCATCAGCGTCGATCCTGCAGAAGCAAGACTGCCAGCGGCACGATTGGGGATATAGCCAAGCTCGGCAATGGCCGTCAGTACACGTGCTCTGGTTGAATCGGCGATAGGGCCTTGAACACGGACAACGCGTGACGCCGTGATTTCGCTCACGCCGGCAAGCCGCGCAACATCGGCAAGCGTGGGCATATCGGGACTTCGGTGAGCGTTGCGTTTGCGCGGCATTGGCACCAATCCAGTGCGATTGACAAGATTTATGACAGCGCTACCATAAAACGCTTGATGAATGCTAGTCAGTGTGCATAACTTTGCACCACGTTCTTATATATTAGTGCGACGAGCCCGGGAGGGGCTTGCAGGGAGGACTTCTTCTTATGCATGTTTTGGTGATCGGTGCAGCCGGAATGGTTGGCCGCAAATTGCTCGACAGGATTGCTGCAGAGCCCGGCTCTCTGGGCGGAGACATCGACAGGCTGACACTGGTCGACGTCATCGAACCGGCGGCGCCCGGATCCTTTGCCGACATTTCTGTGACCAAAGCGGCAGACCTCTCGGACCCTGGCGTAGCGGAATCATTGATCGCAAGCCGTCCGGACATGATCTTCCATCTCGCCGCCATTGTCTCCGGTGAAGCGGAAGCCGACTTCGAAAAGGGCTACAAAGTCAATCTCGACGGTACGCGCGCGCTGTTCGAAGCAATCCGGCTGGAAAGCCGAAATGCCCCCTACAAGCCCCGGGTGGTATTTGCCTCATCGATCGCCGTGTTCGGAACTCCGTTTCCGGAGAAGATCGGCGACGAGTTTTTCACAACCCCACTGACCAGCTACGGCACGCAGAAGGCAATCTCCGAACTGCTTCTGTCGGACTACAGCCGCCGCGGTTTCTTCGACGGGATCGGCATTCGTTTGCCGACTATCTGCATTCGTCCAGGCAAGCCCAACAAGGCGGCGTCCGGTTTCTTTTCCAATATTCTGCGCGAACCCTTGGCAGGCCAGGAGGCGATACTCCCGGTCGATGAGAATGTACGCCACTGGTTTGCCAGCCCGCGCGCTGCCGTCGGGTTCTTCATCCACGCCGCCACGCTCGATCTCGACAAGGTCGGTGCACGCCGCAATCTTTCGATGCCGGGGCTCTCAGCGCTCGTCGGCGAGGAAATCGCCGCGCTGCGCCGCGTGGCCGGCGATAAGGCGGTCAAGCTGATCCGCCGCGAACCCGATGCAACAATTCAGAAAATCGTTTCCGGATGGGCGACGAATTTCGACACGACGCGTGCGACGAAGCTCGGCTTCAAGGCAGAAACTGCCTTTGATGATATCATCAAGGCACATATTGAAGACGAACTTGGCGGGAACCTTGCGGCATGAGTAAAGAGGATTCAGGCAAGGGGAAGATCGCGCTGGTTACCGGCGGCGGCACCGGCGTGGGCAAGGCTATTACCACGGCACTTCTTGGCGCAGGTTATACCGTCGTGATTTCCGGTCGCCGCAAGGATGTGCTGGAGGATGCCGCCAAGGCATTGGGGACCGAAACAGGCGGCACCGTAAAAGCCATTTCCGCCGATGTCAGCGACCCGAAATCGGTCGCTGCGCTTTTCGAAGCAATCAAATCCGAATTCGGGCGGCTCGACCTGCTCATCAACAATGCAGGGGTCAATGTTCCGAATATCCCTATGGAAGAACTGACCTTCGATCACTGGAATTCGATTGTCGGCGCCAATCTCACCGGCGTTTTCCTGTGCACACAGCAGGCGATGAAATTGATGAAAACGCAAACACCACGCGGTGGACGCATCATCAACAATGGTTCGATTTCAGCACAGACGCCGCGGCCGAATTCCGCGCCCTATACGGCAACGAAACATGCCGTTACCGGCCTGACCAAGTCGACAGCGCTGGACGGCAGGCCATTCGACATTGCCTGCGGTCAGATCGATATCGGCAATGCCACAACCGAGATGACATCGAAGATGGCAACCGGCGTGTTACAAGCCAATGGCGAGACCGCCAGCGAGCCAACCATACCGGCGCATTATATCGGCGATGCGGTGGTGCATATGGCCAGCTTGCCGTTAGAGGCCAATGTACTGACGATGACGATCATGGCGACGAAGATGCCGCTCGTCGGACGCGGTTAAAAAATATTTCGACAGCGATTTTTCGAAAAACGTTGTCTCACGGAAATTTTGGAGGAGAAGGCATGGCATCGGTTGAATTCGCCAATGTACGAAAATCATTCGGGACACACCCGGTTATCAAGGGTGTCGATATCGAGATCGCCGACGGCGAATTCGTCATTCTTGTCGGGCCTTCCGGCTGCGGCAAGTCCACATTGCTGCGCATGCTGGCGGGACTTGAGAATATCTCTGCGGGCGAGATCAAGATCGGCGGAAAGGTGGTCAACAACCTCGCGCCGAAAGAGCGTGATATTGCCATGGTGTTTCAGAACTATGCGCTCTATCCGCATATGACCGTCGCCGACAATATGGCCTTTTCCCTGAAGCTGAAGGGTGCGCCAAAGTCGGAGGTCGACAAGCGCGTGAAGCCCGCAGCGGAGATCCTAGGGCTCTCGCCGCTGCTTGACCGCTTTCCACGCCAGCTCTCCGGCGGTCAGCGCCAGCGTGTTGCCATGGGCCGCGCCATCGTGCGCGATCCGCAGGTCTTCCTGTTCGATGAGCCGCTATCCAACCTCGATGCCAAGCTGCGCGTCGCCATGCGCGCGGAAATCAAGGAATTGCACCAGCGCCTGAAAACAACCACCGTCTATGTCACGCATGACCAGATCGAAGCCATGACCATGGCCGACAAGATCGTGGTGATGCATGACGGCCTGGTCGAACAGATCGGCGCACCGCTCGAGCTTTATGACCAGCCGGCCAATCTTTTCGTGGCAAGCTTCATAGGTTCACCGGCGATGAATATGATCAAGGGCAAGCTCGATCCGAACGACGGGCAGAAATTTACGACGGAAAAGGGCATCGTCTTGCCTGTAGTGAAGGCACCGGAAAGCGCCAAGGGCCGGACATTGATCTATGGTTTACGCCCCGAACACATGACAATTGCAGATGGCGGTATCCCGGCCGAAGTGGTGGTCATCGAGCCAACCGGGTCGGAGACGCAGATGATCATGCGCGTCGGCGGTGATCTCATTACCGGTGTTTTCCATCAGCGCATCAGTGCGAAACCCGGCGAAACTGTCGGCCTGTCGATCCACGCGGAGGCGACATATCTGTTCGATGCGGAAACGGGCAAGCGCTTAGCCTAAAGTTTAACGGCATCTGCCAGTCGGGGTGCAGATGCCAGATACAATTCCCCGCAAGCAGGCCCGGAATGCGGGAGCACTTTGAACAGGCCTTTCTAGTTTATCCGGTCGTTAAATGGAGGAGCATCAATGACCATCAACAGAAGACACCTACTCGGCGCATCAGCCGGGCTCGTTGCCGCAGCCGGACTAAACCGGTTCGGTCTCACGCCGGCCTTCGCGCAATCGGCGCCCGCCTATAAACCGGAAGAGGGCGCAACCCTTCGCCTCCTGCGGTGGGTGCCGTTCGTCCCGGCTGAAGAGGCCGCATGGCTCGCCAACACCAAGAAGTTCACCGACGCCACCGGCGTTCAGGTGCGCATCGACAAGGAAAGCTGGGAAGACGTTCGCCCGAAAGCTGCCGTTGCGGCCAATGTCGGTTCGGGCCCGGACATGGTCATGAGCTGGTTCGATGATCCGCAGCAATATCCGGACAAGCTCGTCGATGTGACCGAGCTTGGCGAATATCTGGGTGGGGCACACGGTGGCTGGTATCCAGGCCTCGAAGGCTATGCCAAGCGCGACGGCAAGTTCATCGCGCTGCCACTTTGCGCCATCGGCAACGCGGTCGTCTATCGCGATAGCCACATGAAGGCGGCCGGCTTCAGCGAATTCCCGAAGGATACGGCTGGTTTCCTCGAACTTTGCAAGGCCATGCAGGCGAAGGGGACGCCGGCGGGCTTCCCGCATGGCAAGGCGGTCGGCGACGGCAACAACTATGCCCATTGGCTGCTCTGGAGCCATGGCGGCAAGATGGTCGATGAGAGCGGCAAGGTGGTGATCAACAGCCCCGAGACGCTGGCATCTGTCAAATATGCGCAGGAGCTCTACAAGACATTCATTCCGGGTACGGAGAGCTGGCAGGACGTCAACAACAATCGTGCATTCCTTGCCGGTCAGGTGTCACTGACGGCCAACGGCGTCTCGGTCTACTATGCCGCCGTGAAGGATCCAGCGATGAAGGCGATCGCCGACGACATGCGCTCGACCAATCTGCCGATCGGGCCGGTTGGTCAATCGGTCGAGTTGCACCAGACATCGACGATTTCCATCTTCAAGCACACCAAATATCCGGAGGCCGCGAAAGCCTACCTGCAGTTTATGTATCAGGCCGACAACATGAACGCCTGGATCGAGGGTGCCAGCGCCTATTGCTGCCAGCCATTGAAGGAGTTCGCTGCCAATCCGGTGTGGACCGCTAATCCGATCCATGCCGCCTATGCCAAGGCTTCCGGAACCCTGCGGCCGAACGGCTATGCCGGCCCGCTCGGCGCAGCCTCGGCTGGAACCATGGCCGACTACGTGCTCGTGGATATGTATGCCACGGCCGTTACCGGCCAGATGACGCCAGAAGACGCCATCGCCCAGGCCGAAAAACGGGCGAACCGCTATTACAAGGTCTAGGCAACAAGACTGGCTTCCGCTGTCCCGAAAGGCAGCGGAAGCCAACTCATCAAGCTAATTTGGCAACCGGAGATATCCGATGACAATGACGACAACTGCGAAGCAGCCCTTGGCCTTCGGAAATATCGCCCGGAGCAATACCGCCGTCGGCTTGTTTTTCATGCTGCCGGCCGCCGTCTTTCTCCTGTGCTTTTTGACCTATCCGCTCGGCCTCGGCGTCTGGCTCGGCTTTACCGACACGACAATAGGCAGGGAAGGTATTTTCATCGGGCTCGAAAATTATGAGGCGCTTGCCCGCGATTCGGTCTTCTGGATGGCGGTGTACAATACGATATTCTACACGCTCATCGCCTCAATCCTCAAATTCGGCCTCGGCCTCTGGCTGGCATTGATTCTCAACGAACATCTGCCGTTCAAGTCGTTCTTCCGCGCCATTATCCTTTTGCCATGGGTGGTTCCGACTGTCCTTTCGGCCCTCGCGTTCTGGTGGATCTATGATGCGCAGTTCTCGATCATTTCCTGGTCGTTGATGAAACTCGGTTGGATCCACAGCCCAATCAATTTTCTTGGTGATCCCAACAACGCACGCGCTTCGGTGATCGCAGCCAATGTCTGGCGTGGTATTCCATTCGTCGCGATTTCGCTGCTTGCCGGGCTTCAGACCATCCCGCAATCGCTGCATGAGGCAGCCTCCCTTGATGGGGCGACCGGATGGCAGCGTTTCCGCTTCATCACGCTACCCATGCTGACGCCGATCATTGCGGTGGTGATGACGTTCTCGGTGCTGTTCACCTTCACTGACTTTCAGCTTATCTACGTTCTGACCAAGGGTGGGCCGGTCAACGCCACCCACCTGATGGCAACACTCTCTTTCCAGCGGGGCATACCCGGCGGTCAGCTTGGCGAAGGTGCGGCGATTGCCGTTGCCATGATCCCGTTCCTGCTTGCATCGATCCTGTTTTCATTTTTCGGCCTGCAGCGCCGAAAATGGCAGCAGGGCGGACAGGATTGAGGGAGGAAACGCACATGAGCATTACCCAACAGACCAACCCGCATGTTCTCACCGACGACGCCCAGGGCATGAGCTATCTCAATCGGCTGCCGCGGCGCATTGTCGTCCTGTATCTGCCGCTCGCCATCTTTGTCTTCGTGCTGATATTCCCGTTCTACTGGATGGCGATCACGGCGGTGAAGCCAAACTCGCAGCTGACGGACTATAACAATTTCAGTCCGTTCTGGGTCGTGAAGCCGACTCTCGACCACATCAAATACCTGCTGTTCGAGACATCCTACCCAGGCTGGCTATGGAACACACTGGTCGTTGCGGTGTGTGCCACAG
>NZ_JBFUMG010000002.1:0-38703 GCF_054049495.1 Phyllobacterium sp. P5_D12
GTGTTGCGGACGGCGAGGATCTGACCGTCGCGGCCGTGCAGGACGGCAAGATAGCAGCCGAATCCATTCACCGTACGCTGATGCAACAGCCGGAAAAGGTCAGTGGCTTTGTCGAAGCCATCATGGCTGATAATTCAGACGGCGCGTCAGTTCCGGAACAGCAACCCAATCACCCAAGTCATTTAGTCAGCTAAAGGAAACCGCCATGGCTGATCTTTCAACGAATTTCCTCGGCATTAAATGCCCGAACCCTTTCTGGCTGGCCTCTGCTCCGCCTACGGACAAGGCTTATAATGTCGAGCGCGCCTTCAAGGCCGGCTGGGGCGGCGTTGTCTGGAAAACCCTGGGCGAGGAAGGCCCGCCTGTCGTCAATGTCAACGGACCCCGCTATGGCGCTATTCACGGTCCGGACCGGCGCCTGCTCGGCTTCAACAATATCGAACTCATCACAGACCGCCCGCTCGAAGTGAACCTGCGGGAAATGACCGAGGTGAAGAAGAAATGGCCGGATCGCGCTCTGATCGCCTCGATCATGGTGCCCTGCGAGGAGGAAGCCTGGAAGGCCATCCTGCCGCTGGTGGAAGCTACTGGCTCGGATGGTATCGAGTTGAATTTCGGCTGCCCGCATGGCATGTCCGAGCGCGGCATGGGCGCCGCCGTCGGCCAGGTGCCGGAATATATCGAAATGGTGGTGCGCTGGTGCAAGCAATATACCCGCATGCCGGTCATCACCAAGCTGACGCCGAACATCACGGACATCCGCAAACCTGCGCGCGCCGCCAAATCCGGCGGTACCGATGCCGTATCGCTCATCAACACCATCAACTCGATTGTTTCAGTTGATCTCGATAACTTTGCCCCGAACCCGACGATCGACGGACGCGGCTCGCATGGCGGCTACTGCGGCCCGGCGGTCAAGCCGATCGCGCTGAACATGGTAGCGGAAATTGCCCGCGATCCTGAAACACGCGGTCTGCCGATTTCCGGCATCGGCGGTATCACCACCTGGCGCGATGCGGCGGAATTCATCGCACTCGGCTGCGGCAATGTACAGGTCTGCACTGCAGCCATGACCTATGGGTTCAAGGTAGTGCAGGAAATGATTTCCGGTCTTTCCGACTGGATGGATTCCCGCGGGTTCCGTACCATCGACGACTTCCAGGGCCTCGCCGTGCCGAATGTCACCGACTGGCAGTACCTCAACCTCAACTACATCACCAAGGCGCAAATCGATCAGGAACTTTGCATCAAATGCGGCCGCTGCCACATCGTCTGCGAGGACACATCGCATCAAGCGATCACATCGATGGTCGATGGCGCACGGCACTTCGAAGTCATCGACGAGGAATGCGTCGGCTGTAACCTCTGCGTCAGTGTTTGCCCCGTTGAAAACTGCATCACCATGGAACCGATGGTTTCAGGCGTAGATCCCCGTACCAAAATGCCGATCCAGCCGGATTACGCCAACTGGACCACGCATCCGAATAATCCGATGGCCAAGCTGGCCGCCGAGTGAGCGTCGGGTTCGATCAGGGCTGCAACAGCGCATCTATTGACTGACAGGGGCGGAGTATGAAAAGTCCGGCGCAGTGAAAATGCAGCAGGTAGCAACATCGTGATCCGCCATATTGTATTCTTCAGCGCCCGTGAAAAGAGAGACGTCGAGACAATCGTGAAGGGCCTCCGGCGCCTTGGTGAAATCCCTCACTCGACCGTTTTCGAAGTGATGCAGAATACCAAGACTGATCCGATTTCCGGCGAGATCGACGTCGTCGTCTATGGGGAGTTCGAGAACGCCGAGGCGCTGGCGGCCTACAAGGCGCATCCAATTTACAGCGAAACGACGGCTGTCGTGCGGCCGCTACGTGAACTGCGCATTTCTGCGGATGTGGTATCGACGCTCAGCTAGACCCAGCCGAGCCGGAAATGCTCTCGAGAATCGGACAATCGGGCCGCTGGTCACCATGGCAATGCGCAACCAGATGTTTCAGTGTGTGCTGCAATTCGCGCAGTTCGACAATCTTGCGCTCGATTTCCTGAAGCTTTGACTGCGCGATCGACTTGACGTCGGCGCTCGCACGGCTCTTATCCTCATAGAGCGCCAGCAACTGGCGGCACTCTTCAACCGAAAATCCCAGTCCGCGCGAGCGCTGCAAGAAGCGCAGCTTGTGCACATCCGACATGGAATAGTCGCGATAGCCATTGTCCGCCCGATCCGGCTTCAGGAGGCCGATATCCTCGTAGTAGCGGATCGTTTTGGCGGGCAGGCCGGATTTATCAGAAGCGTTACCGATATTCACGGGACCTCACAATTTTATTGTCCGTAGCCGCAGCGCGTTCGCGATGACCGACACGGATGAAAGGCTCATGGCTGCTGCAGCCAGCATGGGTGAGAGCAACAGACCGAACACCGGATACAGCACACCTGCTGCGACCGGCACACCGAGCACATTGTAGACGAAGGCGAAGAACAGGTTCTGCTTAATATTGTGGATCGTGGCGGCAGCAAGATGGCGGGCGCGAACGATGCCGTTGAGATCACCTCCTACCAGCGTTATCCCGGCACTCTGCATTGCAACATCCGCTCCCGTACCCATGGCGATACCGACATCGGCCGCGGCAAGTGCAGGCGCATCATTGACGCCGTCGCCGGCCATCGCGACCTTGGCGCCTTTGGCATGCAGCGCATCGACGAGCTGTTTCTTGCCCTCCGGCAGCATATCGGCCCGGACCTCGTCGATCCCGAGCGCGCGCGCAACTGCCTGCGCCGTCACGGCGTTATCGCCGGTCGCCATGATGACCTTTAGCCCCGCCTCATGCAGCAAGCGAATTGCCTCCACGGCCGTCGCCTTGACCGGATCGGCAACCGCAACGATCCCGGCCGCCCTGTCATCGACTGCGATGAAAAGCGCGCTCTTGCCCTGCGCGCGCAATTGGTCGGCTTGCTCGACCAATTGTGAAATGTCGGCACCGATGTCCTGCATCATGGCCTTGTTGCCAAGCGTCACGCTTCTGGCGTTGACCGTTCCGGATACGCCCTTGCCTGTCGCTGCTTCGAAATTGATTGCAGCAGCAAGCGTGAGATTGCGCGACTTTGCCCCCTCGACAATCGCTTCGGCGAGGGGGTGCTCGGAACCTTTCTCGAGGCTTGCTGCAAGAGCCAGCAATTCGTCTTCAGTGAAACCCGGTTCTGCAACGATATCAGTAAGCTTTGGCTTACCTTCTGTCAGTGTTCCGGTCTTGTCGACGATCAGCGTATCGACGGCAGCGAACCGTTCGAGAGCTTCCGCGTCCTTGATCAGCACGCCCGCGTGCGCCCCGCGCCCGGTGGCGGTCATGATCGACATCGGTGTCGCCAGACCAAGCGCACAGGGGCAGGCGATAATCAGCACGGAAACAGCGGCAACCAGGCCATAGATCATGCTCGGCTCGGGTCCGACGACTGACCAGATGATGAACGCGACGATAGCAACCAGCACCACTGCCGGAACAAACCAGGCCGCGACGCGGTCGGCCAAGCCCTGGATCGGTGCGCGCGACCTTTGGGCCGAGGCGACCATGCCGACGATCTGCGATAGAACCGTATCAGCGCCGACCTTTTCCGCCTTGATCATCAAAGTGCCGTTACGATTGAGCGTGCCGCCGGTCACGGTATTATGTTCGATCTTTTCGACCGGTAGCGGTTCTCCCGTCAGCATGGATTCGTCGATGGAGGAGTGTCCTTCGAGCACGATGCCGTCCACCGGCACGCTTTCCCCGGGGCGCACGCGCAACCTGTCGCCGGCAAGTATCTCATCCAGCGGCACATCCGTTTCTGTTCCGTCTTTGGCAACACGCCGGGCCGTCTTGGGTGCGAGATCCAGAAGTGCGCGAATGGCGGAACCGGTACGTTCACGCGCTCGCAGTTCGAGTATCTGGCCGAGGAAGACAAGCGTTACGATCACCGCCGCCGCTTCGAAATAAACTGGCACCGAGCCACCATGCATACGGAAGGAGTGCGGGAAAATATCCGGCAGGAACGTGGCGACGACGCTAAAAGCGTAGGCTGTGCCGACGCCGATGGCGATCAACGTCCACATGTTGGGGCTGCGATTGATGAAAGAGGCCCAGGCGCGCTCAAAGAAGGGAATCGCCGCCCAGATAACGACGGGCGTTGCCAGCGCGAATTCCAGCCATGTAGCCAAACTCTCGCCAATCCAGCCACGCAGCGGCAAACCGAGCATCGGACCCATAGTAATCAGAAGCAGGGGAATCGAACACACAGCGCTGATCCAGAAGCGGCGGGTAAAATCCACCAGCTCAGGATTCGGCCCTTCATCGCCGGTCGGGATGCCCGCAGGTTCCAGCGCCATGCCGCAGATCGGGCACGAACCCGGACCATCCCTGACGATTTCTGGATGCATGGGGCAGGTATATAGCGTCCCGCCGGGCATCGGTTTGGGTGCTGGCCGGTCGCCGAGATAATCCTGTGGCGCGTTCTGGAACTTGGCGAGGCAGCCCGCCGAGCAGAAATAGTATTTTTCACCTTCGTGGCGCAGGAAATGTTTCGCGCTCGCCCGGTCTACTTTCATGCCACAGACAGGATCGATCGCTTCGAGATAGTCTTCCGGCTTTGTTATGAACTTGCTCTGGCAGCCTGCGGAGCAGAAATGAAACAGCCGCCCGCCATGTTCGGCTGTCGGTCTGTTCGCCTCCGGGTCTACAATCATCCCGCATACCGGATCGCGCACAATCACGGATTCTGCGGGTTGTGCCCCGTTGCAGCAGGAATGCTCGTGGCTGTGGTGGGGGTGATGGTCATGTTTCATGATGCGAACTTTCGGTTATCAACCAGATAGTGCATCAAAGATAATCTTTCCAGTAACTGGAAGGTCAAGGGGGTTCTTGGAGATGGGTGGGAGTGACGAAAAAGTCGACCGAGTGCGCCGACACTAACCCTCCCCCTTGTGGGGAGGGAGGCTGCGAAGCAGCAGGGAGGGATCTTTCAGACAAAAAAGATTCTCGAAAGACCCCTCCCGGACCTGCGGTCCTGCCCTCCCCACAAGGGGGAGGGTCGGGAAACTGAGCTTAACCCGCCTGCGCTTGGTCTGCCTCGCCGGTCAGCTGACCTGCTTCCCAACCAAGGATGGCGCGTTTACGGGTCAAGCCCCAATGATAGCCCGTCAGCGCCCCGGACTTGCCCACTGCCCGATGGCAAGGGACGACAAAACTGACCGGATTGGCGCCGACAGCGGCACCTACGGCGCGCGAAGCCTTGGGAGAACCGATATCGGCGGCGATATCCGAATAGGCGACGCATTTGCCCATCGGGATCTTCAGCAGTGCTTCCCAGACACGCAGCTGGAAATCCGTGCCGATCGTGACGACCTTGAGCGGCCTGTCGGCGCGCCATTCTGCCGGGTTGAAGATGCGCGCCGCATAGGGAGCGGTTGCTGCAAGATCTTCGACATAGTTGGCATTCGGCCAACGCGATGTCATGTCGGCCAAGGCCTCGCGTTCCTTGCCCGGATCGGCGAAGGCCAGACCCGCCAGCCCGCGATCCGTCACCATCACCAGCGCTAGGCCGAACGGCGAAATCAGAAAGCCGTAGCGGATTGTCAGCCCTGCACCGCGGGTCTTGTAATCGCCCGGTGACATGCCTTCATGCGTGACAAACAGATCATGCAGCCGGCTTGGACCCGAAAGGCCCGTTTCGTAGGCGGTTTCGAGCAAGGGCATCCCCTCGTCCAGCAGACGACGGGCGTGATCGATGGTCACTGCCTGCAGGAAGCCTTTGGGAGAAAGGCCCGCCCAGCGGGTAAACAGCTTCTGCAGCGCGGTTGGCGACAGCCCGGTATCGCGGGCCAGCGTCTCAAGTGATGGCTGGTCACGGTAGTCCTTGCTGATACGTTCGATGATATGGCTGACGATCGCATAATCGTCGCCGGTCGGGGTGATGTCTTTCTGAAGTATGGCATGTGGTTTCATGAGTTTTTACCTCTCTATTGAGGCTATATGACCACTCTGGGGCTCTTGTCGCCACCCGATTCTTGCAGGGCGTGGATTTACCGTCGCTTGGCTGTCGCAAGTGCCATCTGGAATGCGGAAGCGAAGCTTTCCCGGTCATCGGGATTGAGAAACGAGCCGATCGCCACAGCCTTGCCCTGTCCTTCGACCAGCATCGATGTGATGCCGATTTCCGCATGGCGGGCGACGCTGAACCGCGTCCAGAAGGGATTGAATTCATGCAGTTTGGCCCGGCCTGACGGGGCAACCTGGCGGATTTGCAAGGCGATGCGCGAAACGCTCACCTCTTCATGGGCCTTTGCCGAGATATAATTCATCCGGAACGCGATATAGACCAGCAGAACATCGAGGCCGAAGAACCCAAAAACCGGCCAGGCACCAAGCGACAGAAAAAACAGGCCGGTGAAGAAGCTGCTCACACCCATCGTTGCCATCAGAATGAGAAACCCGGTTTGACCCAGCGAACGATGCGGCACCAAAAGCGCACGAAAAATTTCTTCCTCGTTTTGGCCCGCAGCGTCAAATGGGTTCATTGTTTGGCTCATGGGCTTTAAGTATAGATGCACCATGGAAAATCCCAAGCGCAAAATCGATGAAGACTATGTGAGGCCTGCCAAATCGGCCAAGGCGCGCAACGTTCCTGGCACGCGCTATACGGCTGCGGAAATCCATGAAATCTTCTGGCGTTTTTCGATCCAGCGCCCCGAACCCCGGGGCGAGCTTGAGCACATCAATCCCTTCACTCTGCTCGTCGCCGTAGTGYTTTCAGCACAGGCGACCGACGCCGGTGTGAACAAGGCGACGCGAGCCCTGTTCAAGGTTGCGGACACGCCGGAAAAGATGCTGGCTCTCGGCGAAGCAAGGGTCGGCGACTATATCCGTACCATCGGGCTCTGGCGCAACAAGGCGAAGAATGTCATCGCTTTGTCCGAGGCGCTCATCAACCAATATGGCAGCGTGGTTCCGGATGACCGCGACGAGCTGATCAAATTGCCAGGCGTTGGCCGCAAGACCGCTAATGTCGTCCTCAATATGGCCTTCGGCCAATCGACCATGGCTGTGGACACCCACATCTTCCGTATTGGCAACCGGCTTGGCCTTGCACCCGGCAAGACACCGGAGGAGGTAGAAGCGCGGCTGATGAAGGTTATTCCTTCCGAATATCTCTACCATGCGCACCATTGGCTGATCCTGCATGGCCGCTATATTTGCAAGGCTCGCAAGCCGGAATGCCCTTCCTGCGTTATCGCGGATATCTGCAAGGCGGCCGAAAGGACCTCGGAAATACCGGCGCCGCTGGTGCCGCTGCCGCCACAAATTATCTGATCACAGTGGCTGGCGGCTCGGATTGCGCGACCGCCTTGTGCAAATGCACCATCATCGCCGCAGCAAAGAGCGGGGTCAAAAGATTGAGGATCGGGATCGCCATGAAGGCGGCGATAACCAGCCCTCCCAAAAACACTGTCGTTGCATGTTTTGAACGCAGCGCCTTGGCTTCCATTTCCGGGCGAAAGCGCATTGCGGCAAATTCGAAGAACTCCCGGCCGAGCAGGTAGCCATTAACGACGAAGAAGGAGATGATGTTGACCCCGGGGATCAGCAGCATCAGCAAAGCAGCAATGTTGCCGAGGATAACGACGCCAAGGAATTTCACGGACAGGATCAGTGATCGGACAGCGGGCAATGGCCGTCCTTTTGGATCAAGTGGATAGTTCTCTTTTTCCACCACCTCCGCCACATCATCGAGGAAGAGCCCGGCAACGATTGCCGTGACGGGTGCGATGAGCAGTGCAAGTCCAAGCGCAAGACCGATACTGGCGAAAAGGCCGGCAATGAAGCCGAGCCATCCAGCCCAGGACGGCAGTTCCGGCAGCATCTGGTCGAAAAAAGGCCAGGCCAACGCCTCGAACAGTTCCCGCAGACCGAACCATATGCCGATGAGCAGCAAAACAGTCAGTCCGATCGATTTCCACAGGACAGCACGAAACTCCGGGCGAAATAGATGATTGGCCGCAGCGCGGGCGCTTTCAACGATCATTTAGGGCCGCTTTCCAAGGTTTCCGGGTTGCGGACATAGGGGCAGTTCACAGTCAAGACAAGGCAACACGCCAAAGAAGGGGTAGTCAACCGGCTGCCGACGCGCTAGGACAGGCGCCAAATAACCGCCAACAGGTACCGAACAGTTCAATCCCGGAGTTTTCATGTCCAACTTTGACGTGCTTTGCATCGGCAATGCCATTKTCGATATCATCGCCCGCACCGATGATGACTTCATCATCAAGAATGGCATCATCAAGAACGCCATGAACCTGATCGATGCCGATCGCGCGGAGTTCCTCTACGAGCGCATGGGTCCCGCGATCGAAGCCTCCGGTGGAAGTGCCGGCAACACTGCGGCAGGTGTCGCCAGTCTCGGCGGGCGTGCAGCCTATTTCGGCAAAGTAGCAGACGACCAGCTCGGCCATGTCTTCATCCACGATATCCGCTCCCAGGGCGTAGCTTTCGATACACGCGTATTGAACGCGCCTCCGCCTACCGCGCGTTCGATGATCTTCGTCACGCCCGATGGCGAGCGCTCCATGAACACCTATCTCGGCGCCTGCGTCGAGCTTGGGCCGGAAGATGTTGAAAGCTCCAAGGTATCGGAGGCTAAGGTCACCTATTTCGAGGGCTATCTCTGGGATCCGCCCCGGGCCAAGGAAGCAATCCGCCTGTCGGCGAAGATCGCGCATGAACACGGGCGCGAAGTGTCGATGACGCTGTCAGACCCTTTCTGCGTCGATCGCTATCGCGAGGAGTTCCTTGAACTGATGCGCTCCGGCACGGTGGACATCGTCTTTGCCAACGAAGCGGAATTGAAGTCGCTGTATCAGACCGATGATTTCGAAACGGGCCTTGAACTCATCCGCAAGGATTGCAAGCTTGCGGCCGTCACCCGCTCTGAAAAGGGCTCCGTCGTGGTCTCGAAGGATGAGACTGTCGCAGTTCCAGCTATCGAGATTTCCGAACTGGTCGATACGACCGGCGCTGGCGATCTTTATGCCGCCGGCTTCCTGTTTGGCTATACGAACGGCCGATCCCTGACGGATTGCGCGAAGCTTGGTTCGTTGACCGCCGGTCTGGTCATTCAGCAGATCGGTCCGCGGCCGCAGCAGAACCTGAAAGCGGCTGCCGAGCAAGCCGGACTACTTTGATTTGATATAGCCCTCGCGCTTCAGCTCTTCCGATGTGCGACCGGGCTTGTGATACGTCGGCAGCGCCCAGCCGAAATAGAGCGCACCGCCGCGTACGACAAACGCGGCGAGCGCTGCGACGAGCGCTGAAATCTCCGGCCCGACGGCGAGGCTGTGCAGCACTATGTATGTGACCGACCCGGCGAGGGCGGCGGTCACATAGATCTCGCGCCGCATCAGCACGGACGGTTCTCCGGATATGATATCGCGCAGAATTCCACCAAACGTCGCCGTCATGATTCCGGTAACAATCGCAATCGTTGAATCGAAGCCTAGCGCCAGGCTTTTGGCCGCGCCGATTACACTGTAAGCGGCAAGACCGAGCGCATCGAGCCAAAGCAGAACGCGGTAACGCGATTCGAGCAGATTGGCAGAAAAGTAGACGAGAATGGCTGCCGCAGAGCAGACCATAAGATTTCCGGGATCCTTGACCCAGAACACCGGTACACCAAGGATCAAGTCGCGCAGTGTGCCACCGCCGATCCCGGTGACGGCGGCGAGAAAGACGAAGGCGATAATGTCGAGCTGGCGGCGCGACGCTGCCAAAGCCCCGGTTGCAGCAAAGACGAATACTCCGGCGTAGTTGAAAAGCTGGATCATGGTCATCGGCAGTTCCCCCACGCCGTTATTCTAGGTTCACGGCTTGGTTACGATAGTGCATGGCAGTAAAATGAAAAGAGCCACATTCCGCTTGGAAATGTGGCTCCCAAAGCTGATCTGACGATCGGATCAGGCGTCTTTTTCTGCCTGCGGATTGATCGGGCCAGGCTCAGGCTGACCTTCGGCAGCCGCCTGTTTAGGACCGCCTTTTGATACGCCGACAAGCGCCGGACGCAGCATGCGGTCACCGATGACGAAACCGCTCTGCGCAACCTGCAGTACCGTGTTGTGCGGCACGTCGGCATTTGGAATTTCGAACATCGCCTGATGGAAATTGGGATCGAATTTCTGGCCCAAGGGATCGAGTTTCTTGACGCCATGGCGTTCCATTGCCGACATCAGCGAACGCTCCGTGATCTCGACGCCTTCAGCGAGGGTCTTGAATCCTGCATCGCCACTTGCCAGCACATCGGCAGGAATGGCCTCCAATGCACGCTTCAGATTGTCGGAAACGGAGAGCATGTCGCGGGCGAAATTGGCGACCGAATAGGCACGCGCATCGTGGACATCGCGCGCAGTACGCTTGCGCAGGTTTTCCATGTCGGCGGCAAGCCGCAACAGCTGGTCCTTCAGGTCGCCGTTTTCGGCACGCAATTTGTCAAGCTCGGCCCAGTTATTGGCATTTGCCTCAATCTCGTCGTCCTGAGCGAGGGCATATTCTTCAGCCTTGCGTGATTTGAGAAAATCATCGGCAGCGCGCTTCAGCGCATCGCGATCGCGCGGATTCTTCAGGTCGCGCTGGTCGAGATCGGGAGTGTCGTGATTTTTCTTGTCTTCAGCCATGTATCCTGTCCATTCAATATTCATAAGTTGCGCTGGATATCGAGGTTTAGGCCATAAAAATCAAGTCCAAATGACTACCAAAGCAGCCGCGAGACGAGCTGGGCGGTATAATCTACCATAGGTACGATACGCGCGTAATTCAGCCTTGTCGGGCCAATGACACCGAGTGCTCCAATGATCCGCTGTTCGGAATCGCGATAGGGCGCAATCACCAAAGAGGATCCAGAAAGCGAAAACAGCTTGTTCTCCGAGCCTATGAAGATGCGCACGCCTGGTCCGGCTTCCGCCAGATCAAGCAGTTGCAGCGTGCCCTCCTTGGTCTCGAGATCATCGAAGAGGTGCCGCAAACGATCAAGATCCGCTTCGGCGCTCACCGATTCAAGCAGGTTACCTCGCCCGCGCACGATCAGCCGTGCCGGCTGGCCGCCGCCATCGCCGCCCCATATCGCGAGACCCTGTTCGACCAGATGTTGCGAGAGGGCGTCGAGCGCCTGCTGGGTTTCTTCCTTCAGCCGGGCGATTTCCTGCCGCGCCTCGGTGATAGTGCGGCCTTGAATATGTGCATTGAGGAAATTCGAGGCTTCGATCAATTGCGACGGCGTCACGCCAACCGGCAGATCGATGACGCGGTTTTCGACATCGCCGCTTTGCGTGACCAGCACGGCGAGAGCCCTTGTCGGTTCTAGCCTGACGAATTCGATATGCTTGAGCGCACCTTCCGCCTTGGCCGCGAGCACCAGCCCTGCCCCGCGCGACATGCCGGAAAGGATCTGGCTCGCCTGCGTCAGCACGTTTTCGGCCGATTGCGTTTCACCCGCCCTGACCTGCGCCTCGATGGAATTGCGTTCGGACTTGGAAAGGTCGCCAACTTCCATGAAGGCATCGACGAAGAAGCGCAGGCCGATCTGGGTCGGCAAGCGGCCGGCGGATATATGCGGCGCATAGACGAGCCCGAGATGCTCGAGATCGCTCATCACATTGCGGATCGTCGCCGGAGACAATGAAACAGGCAGGATGCGCGACAGATTGCGTGAACCCACCGGCTCACCATCGCCGAGGTAACTCTCGACGATGCGCCGGAAAATATCGCGCGATCGCTGATCGAGCGATTGCAATGTGTCCGGAACAACAGTCCTGTTCATCGTGCCTCAGCTTTTGCTTATCAGACCTTGATATAAGCGTTCTCTGCGCAATCATCAAAGCCTTTGATCAAAGCCTTTGCTTCATCACCCCATCACGGTTAAAAGGCCGGGAACACATCAACAAGAGGTCTACCCATGCGTCACTCCAAGCGAGCCCCCGACGAAATGCGCGCCATTTCCTTTGAGCGCGGCGTTTCCAAACATGCCGAGGGCTCGTGCCTGGTCAAGTTCGGCGACACGCACGTCTTGTGTACTGCCAGCCTTGAGGAAAAAGTGCCGGGCTGGATGCGCAACACCGGCAAAGGCTGGGTGACTGCAGAATACGGCATGCTGCCACGCTCGACCGGCGATCGCATGCGCCGCGAAGCTTCCTCCGGTAAGCAAGGCGGCCGTACCCTGGAAATTCAGCGTCTGATCGCCCGCTCTCTGCGCGCGGTCGTCGACCTGCAAGCGCTCGGCGAAGTCCAGATCACCGTGGATTGCGATGTCATCCAGGCTGACGGCGGCACCCGCACCGCAGCGATTACCGGCGGTTGGGTTGCGTTGCACGAATGCCTGCGCTGGATGGAAACGCGCCAGATGCTCAAGGTGGAAAAGGTGCTGAAGGATCATGTCGCGGCCATTTCCTGCGGCATTTCCAATGGCACGCCTGTGATCGATCTCGATTATCTCGAGGACTCGACCGCGCAGACGGACGCCAATTTCGTCATGACCGGCAAGGGTGGCATCGTCGAGGTTCAGGGAACCGCCGAAGGCGAACCCTTCTCCGAAGAGGAATTGCTGTCGCTGATGGGCCTTGCCCGCAACGGCATCACCCGCTTGGTCTCCTTGCAGAAAATGGCCGTCAGCTAGGGTCAGGACCATGCAGCCCTCGGGAATATTGGAAACAGCGCTTTATGTGACCGATGTCGAGACGGCTGCACGATTCTACGGCGATGTGCTCGGCTTGGAATGCATCCTGCGTGCGGGCGAAGAATCCGTGTTCTTCCGCTGCGGGCCGGGCATGCTGATCCTGTTCGACGCGGAAAAACTGAAAGAACGCCCGAAAGGTGGTTTGCCGATACCCTCCCACGGCGCTACGGGTCCCGGTCATGTCTGCTTTCGGGCAACACGGGATGAAATTACCGAATGGAAATCCCATCTTGAAGCGCATGGTGTTGCCATCGAAAGTGAATTCGACTGGCCGAATGGCGCGCATTCGCTGTATTTCCGCGATCCGTCGGGTAACTCGATCGAATTTGCTGAACCGAAATTATGGAATTTGAAATGAAGACACTCGAAAAAGGCAAGCTGCTTGTCGCCAGCCATAATCAAGGCAAGATCGATGAAATGATCGACCTGCTCGGTCCGTTCGGCTTTGAAGTCGTATCGGCGAAGGATTTGGGGCTGCCCGAACCGGATGAAACCGGCACGACCTTTGAGGAAAATGCCTATATCAAAGCTTTCGCCGCTGCCAAGGCCACCGGTCTTGTCGCGCTTTCCGATGATTCGGGCCTTTGCGTCGACGCACTAGAGGGCAAACCGGGTGTCTATACGGCCAATTGGGCGGAATTGCCCGATGGCAAGCGTGATTTTGCCCATGGCATGCAAAAGGTTGAAGCGGAACTGCAGCAAGCGGGCGCTAACGCGCCTGAAAATCGCAGCGGCCGTTTCGTTTCGGTCATCTGCCTTGCATGGCCGGATGGCGAAGCCAATTATTATCGTGGCGAGGTGGAAGGCGAACTTGTCTGGCCGCCGCGCGGAACGGCCGGTTTCGGCTTCGATCCAGTGTTTAAGCCGGAGGGCCACGACGTGACGTTCGGCGAAATGACGGCCGAACAGAAACATGGCTGGAAGCCTGGCGACAAGGACGCGCTGTCGCATCGCGCCCGCGCCTTCCAGCATTTTGCCAAAGATTGTCTGGACTTGGGATGAACAAGTCCGACAAAGGCGAGTCCGGATTCGGCGTCTATGTCCATTGGCCGTTCTGCATGGCCAAATGCCCCTACTGCGACTTCAATTCGCATGTCAGGCATCAAGCTGTTGATCAACCGCGCTTTGCCGCAGCCTTCGCACGCGAAATGGCGACAATGCGGACCCGCACCGGCGAGCGCACTGTTTCCAGCATTTTCCTCGGCGGTGGCACACCCTCGCTGATGCAGCCGGAAACCGTGGCATCCGTTCTCAACGAGATTTCACGCAATTGGCATGTGCCGGATGATATCGAGATCACGCTCGAAGCCAACCCGACCAGCGTCGAGGCGGAACATTTTCGTGGTTATCGCGCCGCCGGTGTGAACCGCGTTTCGCTTGGCGTTCAGGCCCTCAACGATCCTGATTTGCGCCGCCTCGGCCGGATGCACAATGTCGAGGAGGCGCTAGCCGCGATCAAACTGGCGCGGGAGATCTTTCCCCGGCTCTCGTTCGACCTGATCTATGCGCGGCCCGACCAGACGATTGCCGCATGGCGCGACGAGCTGGCAAAGGCCATCTCCTATGCCGCGGACCATCTGTCGCTCTATCAATTGACTATTGAAGAGGGCACGCCGTTCTATAACCTTTGGAAAGCCGGCAAACTGGTGACGCCCGATGGTGATCATGCAGCAATGCTTTATCAGGAGACGCAAGAGGTCACGGCACGGCATGGCCTGCCCGCCTACGAGATTTCGAATCATGCCGCGCCGGGCGCTGAGTCGCAGCACAATCTCGTCTATTGGCGCTACGGCGAATATGTCGGCGTCGGCCCGGGAGCACACGGCCGCTTCATCGAGAACGGCACGCGAGCCGTGACGATCACGGAGCGTCATCCGGAAACCTGGGTGCAAAAGGTAGAAACCGCCGGTCATGGGGTCGTCGAAGAAGAGTTTCTGACGCATGAGCAGGAAGGCGATGAATTCCTGCTCATGGGATTGCGGCTTGTCGAGGGGATCGACCTTTCCCGTTACGAGCGCCTGACCGGACACGGCGTCAAGGAGAGCCGCGTGATTTCCTTGGCGGAACAGGGTCTTATCGAATATATCGGCAACAGCCGCATCCGCACGACACCCGAAGGTGCAATCGTGCTCAATGCGGTCATCGCTGATCTCGCAGCTTAGGGAAGAGACTTGTCTGAAGGGGAAGCAAAGGAGCGGGACTATCAGATCGGCAGCGCGTCGTTCCGCGCCCGGCCGCTGGAACCGGCGCTTTATATCGTGGCGACACCGATCGGCAATCTCGGCGACATGACCATTCGCGGGATCGAAACCTTGGCCGCTGCGGATATCATCGCCTGCGAGGACACGCGCGTCAGCCGCGTTTTGCTTGATAGATATGGTATTTCGCGGCGTCCCTATGCCTATCACGAACACAATGCGGACATGGCGGGACCCAAGCTGATCGAAGCGCTGCTGGCGGGTAAAAGTGTGGCGTTGATTTCCGATGCGGGCACGCCGCTGATCTCTGATCCAGGCGGACGTCTGGTGCCGGAAGCCAAGGCAGCAGGTATTCGCGTCGTACCGATCCCGGGCGCATCGTCGGTTCTCGCCGCGCTCACGGCGTCCGGCCTGTTCAAGGATGCGTTTTATTTTGCCGGCTTTCTTTCATCCAAACAAGGCCAGCGGCGCGCCAAGCTTGAACAATTGAAATCGCTCGATGCTGCATTGGTGTTCTTTGAATCACCCAATCGTGCAGCAACGACCCTGACAGATATGGTCGAAGTGTTCGGCCCCGAACGGCGGGCTTCGCTTTGCCGTGAGCTGACCAAGACCTATGAGACAATCGTCACCCTGCCACTCAGGGAGCTGGCAGCGGAATTCGACGGCGAAGATCGGATAAGGGGAGAGGTCGTGCTGGTCATCGCTCCTCCTCCGGAAGATGAACACGTGCCCCGAACCGATGATGACATCGACGCGCTGTTGCGTGCACTCAGCCTTGAAATGTCTCCCGCCAAGGCGGCCGGCGAGGCCTCGCGCATGACCGGACGACCCAAAGGCGAGCTGTATCAACGGCTCCTGGCGATGAAATGACAGAGCCTGGCAAGCGCCACAGGGCCTACCGCCGCGGTCATTCCGCTGAACGCCTTGCTGCCCTTGCCCTGATGCTGAAAGGTTATCGCATCATCGGCCGCCGCTATCGCACGAAACTCGGAGAGATCGACCTGATCGCGCGGCGTAAGGACGTCGTGCTTATCGTCGAGGTCAAGGCTCGAACAACACTTGAGCAGGCGATGGATTCGGTGAACGTTGTGACAATGCGCCGTATCGAAGCCGCCGCCGATCTGTGGCTCGCGCGCCAGCCAGACCATTCCCGTCTCTCCCTTCGTTTCGATCTTGTTGCTATCCTGCCATGGCGCTGGCCTGTGCACGTGCCCGCGGTGTTTACAGCCTGAGGAGCAATAGCGTGACGACGCAAGAACTTGATCTCGAAAAGCTGCGCAAAACGGCAATCGTGGGATGCATCAAGGCCTTGGTGGTACTAGTGCTCCTGGTGCATGTTCCCGCATGGACATTCCGCTTCTGGCAGGGTTGGCTTTATCTGGTTGTCTTCACGCTTTGCATGTTCTGGCTGACATTCTATTTTCTCAAGCACGATCCGGCGCTCGTTGCCAGCCGGCAGAAAGCCGGTGCGGGCGCCGAACGTGAAACTACGCAGAAATGGATTCAGGGCGCGGCCAGCGTGATCGGTCTCCTGATGTACATCGTACCGGGAATAGAGCGGCACTTCACTGGACTGCCCTTGCCGGTTTGGCTCGTCGTCTTGGCTAACATCCTTGTTGTCGTCGGATTCTGGATCATGTTTCTGGCCTTACGCGAGAATGGACACGCGTCGAGTATCATCGAGGTGAAATCCGGCCAGAACGTTATCTCCAGCGGCCCTTACGCTTTGGTGCGTCATCCCATGTACTCGGGCGCAGTGATATTTTTCCTGGCAACGCCTCTGGCGCTCGGCTCGCTATGGGCGCTTCCCGTTGCGATGCTCTTGAGCATCGTCATTGCCATACGGTTGCTGGATGAGGAGCGCTATCTGAAAGCAAATCTGTCGGGATATGACGCCTATTGTCGAAAGGTAAAGTTGCACCTCATCCCCGGTATCTGGTAAAATGCAACTGGCCGCCCTCGCATGAGGACGGCCAGTTGCTGTAGAGTTTTCTACTGTGCGGACATGTCCATGTACACGACTTCCCAGACATGACCGTCGATGTCCTGGAAGCTGCATCCATACATGAAACCGAGATCCTGAATTGGCTTCCACGTCTTGCCGCCTGCGCTAAGCGCCTTGGCCAGCATGTCGTCCACTTCCGCACGGCTCCCGGCAGAAAGCGCGATCAGTACCTCCTGCGCCTTCGTGGCATCGCTGATATCGTTGTTGATGAAATCCCGAAACCGATCCTCCTCCATAAGCATCGCAAAGATGTTTTCCTCGATCACCATGCAGGCGGTCTTGTCGTCAGAAAAATCGGGATTGAAACTGAATCCCAAAGCGGCAAAAAAGGCCCGTGTAGCCTCAATGTTTTTGACTGGCAGGTTCACGAAAATCATGCGCATGGAAAATTATCTCCTCTTCGTTCAATGGCGTTCCTATAAAGGACGAACCGGAGTTCCGCGATCCGACATTCGTAGCAAAAAAAAAATTACTTGCATTTGCTCGCTAACACGATAAATCTAGTCGTGTATCGATGCCTCGCGGATACGGACGATCAAGCATGTCGTGCTTTGCCTTCAGGAGGCGATGGCCGGGCGTGTGTCCCTTTGAGGGCATAGAATGCGAATCCGCTTGTTCCGGCATTTTCAGAAATTCCATGCTCACCCGCGACAATTGGCGCACTTCTGTTCCTTATAAAACGAAGGCGGATCAGGGATAATCCTCGGAACCATCGGGATACCCCTGTTTATGTCCATGCGTTCCAGCCAGCTTTCGGTCTTTCCTGCCTTCTTCCGCGTGCGGAATGAGGTGCTTGTTGTGATTGGTAATGGCGAGGAAGCCTTAAACAAGGCGCGGCTTTTAGGCCAGACCAACGCTACCGTTCGGGTAATCGCAGCGGAGCCTGAGCCTGAACTTGCCGCTTTCCTGCGTGACGGCAGCTACGAACACGTCGCAGAAAAATTTGCTCCCAAGCAACTGACCGGCGCAAAGCTGGTCTTCGTCGCCACTGGCGATGAAGACCAGGATGCGGAGATCGCTGATGAAGCGCGCCGCCAGCACATTCCAGTCAACGTCGTTGACCGCCCCGACCTTTGCGATTTCTACACGCCCGCCATCGTCAATCGMGCGCCGCTAGCCATTGCCATCGGTTCGGAAGGCACCGGCCCCGTGTTGACGCAGATGATCCGCGCCCGCATCGATGCCGCCTTCTCGCCGCGCCTCGGCGATCTTGCGCGTCTTGCCAATGCCTATCGCCCTGTGGTGGAGAAGCTGGTCAAAAAAGGTCTGCCGCGCCGCCTGTTCTGGCGCTCGTTCTTTTCGGGCGATGTCGCCGGCAAGATTTACAACAATGACTTGACTGGCGCCCACCAGGCAGCAGCAGGTCTCCTCGATGACCAGGTGGCCCCGAAGGGCTACGTCTGGCTTGTCGGTGCGGGACCCGGCGCCGAAGATCTTCTGACACTGCGCGCACACCGCGTCCTCATGGAGGCCGACGTCATCGTCTATGATGCGCTGGTGCCCGAAGCTGTGGTTGCCATGGGCCGCCGCGATGCAACCCGGCTCTCCGTGGGCAAGCGCAAGGGCTGCCACACCAAGAGCCAGAGCGAGATCAATGATCTGCTCGTCGCACTTGGACGTGAAGGCAAGCGTGTCGTTCGCCTGAAGTCAGGTGATCCTTTGGTTTACGGCCGTGCAGGTGAAGAAATGGCCGCCTTGCGCGACGCCGGCATTGCCTTCGAAATCGTACCCGGCATTACCTCCGCCTTTGCCGCTGCAGCGGATATGCAGCTGCCTCTGACCCTGCGTGGTGTCGCATCCTCCCTCGTCTTCACCACGGGTCACGACATGGCGGGCGAAGTGCTGCCCGACTGGGCGCGCCTCGCTATTTCCGGCGCAACCATCGCCGTCTATATGGGCCGTAGCGTTGCTGCTTCTGTCGCCGGGCGGCTGATGCAGGCGGGACTGCACGCGGATACCGGCGTTGCCGTCATCGAGAATGCGGGGCGCGTAGACCGGCGCATGTTCCATGGCACGCTCAATGATTTGCCGGCGCTGGAACAGCGCGACGATCTCGACGGCCCGGTCATGGTCATTATTGGCGACGCAGTAGCGGGCGCCGCCATCGACAAGGCCGAACCTCTTTCCGCCAATGCAAGGAATTCCGTGGAGCAGCACCACCTTGAACCCAATGCTGTATAACTGCGAAGGATGAAGATCATGAGCGTTAAAGTGTTGACTGCAAACCGCCTGACCGATGGCGAAGTTGTATGGCTCGGCGCCAATGGCGAGTGGCTGGAACATATCGATGGAGCGTTGATCGCGCGTCACGCGGAAGCGGTTAATGCGCTCGAGGAAGCTGGCAAGTCCGCGATCAAGTCCAACCTTGTCATCGACGTGAATGTCATCGACGTCGAAGAACGCGGTACAGATCTTTATCCAGTCCGTCTGCGCGAGCGCATCCGCCAGCTCGGACCCACCATTCGTCTTGACCTCGGCAAACAGGCTGAAAAGCCCAAAGCTGCCTGACCTGAAAATCGAAAGACCGCTGTATGTATCGTTATGATGAGTTTGATCACGCGTTCGTCTCTGCTCGCGTTGAACAGTTCAAGGATCAGGTGGAGCGCCGTCTTTCCGGCGAACTGACTGAAGAGCAGTTCCGGCCTCTGCGGCTGATGAATGGCGTCTATTTGCAGCTGCACGCCTATATGCTGCGTGTCGCGGTGCCTTACGGCACGCTGTCCAGCCGCCAGATGCACAAGCTCGCTCATATCGCCCGCCGCTATGATCGCGGCTATGGTCACTTCACCACGCGCCAGAACATCCAGTACAACTGGCCTGCGCTCAAGGATATTCCTGCAGTTCTCGACGAACTCGCATCGGTGGAAATGCATGCGCTGCAGACCTCGGGCAATTGCATTCGTAACGTGACCGCCGATCATTTTGCCGGTGCCGCCGCGGATGAAGTCGGGGATCCACGCCCTTATGCCGAGATCCTTCGGCAGTGGTCGTCGATGCACCCGGAATTCTCCTATCTGCCGCGGAAGTTCAAGATCGCCGTGACCGGCGCTGACCGCGATCGCGCTGCTATCCAGGTTCATGACATCGGCCTGCATCTGAAGAAGAACGAAGCCGGTGAACTCGGCTTTGCTGTCTATGTCGGCGGTGGCCAGGGCCGCACCCCGATGGTCGCCAAGAAAATCCGCGATTTCCTGCCCGTCGAGGATTTGCTGACCTACACGACAGCCATCGTGCGCGTTTACAATCTCAATGGACGCAGGGATAACAAGTACAAGGCGCGCATCAAGATCCTCGTGCATGAGACCGGGACCGAAGAAATCACCCGCCAGATCGAGGCCGAATGGCAGGCGATCAAGGAGACCGATCTCAAACTGCCGCAGCAGGACGTCGATGCCATCGATACCTACTTCGCGCCGCCAAATCTGGTCCAGCGCCCCGAAGGCTGGTCCGGGCTCGCGGCCGCACGCAAGGCCGATCATGCATTCTCCGCCTGGGTCGACCAGAACGTTACGCCACACAAGAATCCCGACTACGGCGTCGTGACGATTTCGTTGAAGCCGATCGGCGGTATTCCGGGCGATGCCACCGATGCGCAAATGGATCTGGTTGCCGATATCGCCGAGAAATTCTCCTATGACGAAATCCGCGTTAGCCATGAGCAGAACCTCGTTCTGCCGCATGTGGCGATCGCTGATCTGCGCATCGTTTACGATCTGCTTTTGACGGATGGTCTGGCAACGGCCAATGCCGGCTTGATCACCGATATTATCTCCTGCCCCGGTCTCGACTATTGTGCTCTGGCAACAGCGCGTTCGATCCCCGTTGCGCAGCGCATTTCCGAACGCTTCGGCAATCCGGAGCGTCAGGCAGATATCGGCGAACTCAAGCTCAAGATTTCCGGGTGCATCAACGCCTGCGGCCACCACCATGTCGGCCACATCGGCATTCTCGGTGTCGAGAAGAAGGGTGAAGAGCTCTATCAGATTTCGCTCGGGGGTTCAGGCGACGAGATTTGCACGATCGGCGACATTACCGGCCGCGGCTTTTCCTCTGAGGAGATCGTCGATGCGATCGAGACGATCGTCGATCGTTATCTCGAAATCAGAACCGACAAGGAAGAGACCTTCCTTGCCACCTACCGGCGCGTGGGCGCGGCACCGTTCAAGGATGCGCTCTATAGCGAGGTCGCAAATGCTGCTTGAAATCAATGATCAGACCGTGGCGGATGAGGCGCGCGCGCTTCAGGCCCGCTACGGCAATCTCGAGCCGATGGATGTCATCGAGCTCGCCATCGATCACCTCTTCAACGAGGAAATCGCCGTCGTTTCCTCTTTCGGTGCCGACAGCGCAGTGATGCTGCACATGATCGCGCAGATCGATCGCGCGACGCCAGTGCTTTTCCTTGAGACCGGCAAGCATTTTCCGGCAACGCTGCGCTATCGGGACCAGCTGATCACCGAGCTGGGCATGACAGACGTGCATGATATCCATCCGTTGAAGCAGAGCCTCAAGGATGAGGACCCGTTCGGCGCACTGTCGATGACCAACAAGGATCGCTGCTGCTATATCCGCAAGGTCGAGCCAATGGCCCGTGCCGTCGCGCCCTACCGCGCATGGATGACCGGCCGCAAGCAATTCCAGGCATCCACGCGTACGGCACTGCCCGTGTTTGAGTCTGTGGGCGCGCGCGTCCGCATCAACCCGCTTGCGCACTGGACCTCTGCCGATCTCAAGGCGTATATGGCCGCGCATGATTTGCCGCCGCATCCCCTGGTCGCCGAAGGCTACCGCTCGATCGGCTGCATGCCCTGCACCTTGCCGGTCAAGGATGGCGAAGACGATCGCGCTGGCCGCTGGGCTGGCTCCGACAAGACCGAGTGCGGCATCCACCTGACCGGACTTACCGACGAACTGAGCAACATCTCGCTGACGGATTCGAGTTTATGAGTGACATTGAACAACCTGCGGGTGAGCTTTGGGGCCGCGAAGGGTTCCGTGAAGATCCCTACGTTACAGCCGAAACGCTGGAGGAAGCCGGTGATGCACCTGCTGTGATCCTGCCGCTGGGCGCGTGGCTCGGTCTCACCGAAGAAACCCGCAACGCCTCCAATCGTAAGATCGGCGTTCTCGTCGMGCCGGGTGAAAGCATTGAGCCGCTATTGCCAATATTGGATTCAATCCCGGTGATTGCGCTGCAGTTTCCGGCATTCAACGATGGGCGGTCCTATTCGAAGGCCGAAYTGATCAAGAACCAGCATCATTTCAAGGGTGAGTTACGCGCCGTTGGGGATGTTTTAATCGATCAGGTCGCCTATATGCTGCGCACCGGCTTCGACACGATGAAGGTCAACCACGCGGTGACACTGAACCGTCTTGCTGGCCATAATCTTCACGATGTTCCCGGTTACTACCAGCCGGGACGAGGCTCGCACACAGTGTCCGGCACCTATAGCTGGCGCCGCGTTCCCGGGGCGTGAAACTCCACAAAGAACTCGAATTCGTTATCCAGAAGGCACTTTTATGTCCGAATTGATTGAAACAGATGTGGTTATTGTCGGCGCCGGCCCGGTCGGCCTCTTTGCCGTGTTCGAGCTTGGTTTGCTCGATCTGCGCGCCCATGTGATCGATATTCTCGATCGTCCGGGCGGCCAGTGCGCCGAGCTTTATCCGGAAAAGCCGATCTACGATATTCCCGGTTTGCCTGAAGTCACAGGTCAGGACCTCACCACCAATCTCTTGAAGCAGATCGCGCCCTTCGATCCGCAGTTCCATTTCTCGACCATGGTCACCGCGCTCGAGAAGCTTGAGGACGGACGTTTCCGCGTCGAGACCGATGCGGACGAGGTTTTCATCACCAAGGTCATCGTCATCGCGGCTGGTGGCGGTTCCTTCCAGCCCAAGCGCCCGCCCGTGCCGGAAATCGAGCTCTACGAGGGCGTCAGCGTTCACTACGCTGTGCGCAAAATCGAGGCTTTCCGCGGCCACGATGTGGTTATTGTCGGCGGCGGCGATAGCGCGCTCGACTGGACGCTTAATCTCGAACCGGTTGCCAAATCGGTTACCCTCGTGCATCGCCGGCCAGAATTCCGCGCCGCGCCTGACAGCGTCAACAAGATGTGGGCGCTGGAGAAGGACGGGCGCGTCAAGTTCCGCATGGGGCAGGTCAGCGGTCTGGAAGGCGCGGACGGCCAATTGTCAAAGGTCATCCTCAAGGGCGCCGAAGGCGAAGAAATCCTCGACGCCGGTCGTCTTCTGCCATTCTTCGGCCTAACGATGAAGCTCGGTCCGATTGCCGATTGGGGCCTCAATCTCGACCAGAACCTGATTGCCGTCGATACGGAGAAATTCGAGACTTCCCAGGCAGGTATCTTCGCGATTGGCGACATCAACACCTATCCCGGCAAGTTGAAGCTGATCCTCTCTGGCTTCCATGAAGCCGCGCTGATGAGCCAGGCAGCCAAACGCATTGTTTCGCCAGGCGAACGGATCATCTTCCAGTACACAACGTCATCCACCTCCCTGCAGAAGAAACTGAAGGCGGCATAGGTAACAACCCTGATGAGCTCAGAGTCCCTCTATATCCACGTCACCGATCAGCACGGCAAGCGCCATACGCTGGAAGCCCTCGAAGGCTTCCGCGTCATGGAAGTCATTCGCGATTGGGGGCTCGACATCAAGGCGGAATGCGGCGGCGCCTGCGCCTGCGGGACATGCCATGTCTATGTCGATCAGAACTGGTCAGAAAAGCTCTTTGAACCGCTTGACGAGGAAGTCGACCAGCTCGACGTGACCTTTCACGTCGAGGACAATTCTCGTCTTTCCTGCCAGCTCATAATGACTGCAGAGCTCAATGGTCTCGAAATCACCCTGGCTCCCGACACCCAGCGGGAGAGCGTCGCAGCCTAGATTACAACGACGCGCGCGCCAACCGGCACCCGCGCATACAGGTCCATGACGTGTTCGTTGACCATGCGGATACAGCCATTCGATACGGCGCGTCCTATCGTCCACGGCTCGGTCGTTCCGTGGATGCGATAATGCGTGTCGCGCCCATTGCGATAAAGATAGAGCGCGCGGGCACCTAGCGGATTATGGGGACCGCCTGCGACACCACCGGCGTAGCGCGCATATTTTTCCGGTTGACGCCTGATCATACCGTTCGTCGGGATCCAGCGCGGCCATTTTGCCTTGCGGCCGACTTTCGCGACGCCATGGAAGACCCGGCCAGCGCGTCCGACCCCAACGCCATAACGCCGTGCGGTGAAGCTGTCTTCGATCAGGTAAAGGAACCGGCCACGAGGGTCGATTACCACTGTGCCCGGCGCATAGGATGAATCGTACGATACATATTGTGGGCTGAATACGGGATTGATGACGAAGATTTTCTTCTTCTTTGGCGCCGCCAGCGCAGCCTGCGGCGCCAGCGCCGCTGCAAGTATACCGGTAAGAACACCGCGCCGTGTCAGCATATCAAACCCCAAGTTCTCTGCTGTCCATCCTTCGGACACTACTCGCTCAAGGGGATTTTGTCCGAGAATTACTTATTGATGGTTTACGCGATTTCAACTTTCCGTGAATAAACAACAGGATAGGCTTGGCAATCTAGAGAACCTCACGGCAGGCGCGCGACGCGTTCGGTCAAAAGATCGAAGAAGCCTTCATCGTCAACATGGCGGATATAGAGCGCGTTCTTGGGACGATCGGTCACGCCCCACCAATCGACAACGGTCATGCCGAGCGTCAATTCGTTCGTAGCGTCGACGACGACGTTGCAATGCCTGCCTCGGTAGAGCTCCGGTTTCAGCACGTAGGCGATGACATTCGGATCATGCAGCGGACCGCCATCCCGGCCGTACTTTTCCTCGTCAAACCGTTCGAAGAATTCCAGAAGCGCAACGGAGACATCACCGGCCTTTGTCCCCATTGCCCGAAAACGCTCGATACGCTTGGCGGTAGTCAGCGTCTTGTGGGTTACGTCGAGCGGCAGGATGATCACGGGAACGCCCGACCGGAGCACGATCTGCGCCGCATGCGGATCCACATAGATATTGAACTCCGCCGTCGGTGTAATGTTGCCGCCTTCGAAGAACCCGCCGCCCATGAGCACGATTTCCTGGATACGGGGTGCAAGCTCCGGGGCGCGAATCAGGACTTGTGCAATGTTCGTGAGGGGTCCAAGTGCGCATAGCGTAACACTTCCCGTTTCCTCCTTGCGTAAAGTCTCGATGATGAAATCAACCGCGTGCTGATCTTGCAGCAACATCGCTGGTTCCGGCAGATCAGGGCCATCGAGCCCCGTCTTCCCGTGCACGTGTTCAGCCGTGACCAGCTGGCGCATCAAAGGGCGATCGGCGCCGGCAAAGACTCGCGCGTCAGGACGGCCGGCAAGCTCGCAGATTTTCCGTGCGTTCAATTCGGTCAAAGCCAGTGACACATTGCCGGCTACAACCGTCACTCCAAGGACTTCCAGTTCCGGGCTGGCGAATGCCAGAAGGATTGCGAGAGCATCGTCTTGGCCGGGATCCGTATCGATTATGATTTTACGCGTCATTTCTTACTTTCTTTAGGCCTTAAATCGGCTCTCTCTTGAAGTCTGCAGTTCAATCGCCATATCAATGAACAGAAGTGAAATGCCTTAACATCACGGGTTTTGCTTTTAGGTCGCTTTTCTCAAGGACTGCACAAATGACACGAATGACACCATTTTCAAGCCCCTTGTTGCTTGGTTTCGATTCGATGGAAAAGACGCTGGAGCGTATCGCCAAGTCCGGCGACGGCTATCCGCCTTATAATATCGAGCGTATCCGGGGCAACAATGACCGTGAACAGCTTCGAATTATTCTCGCCGTTGCGGGTTTTTCCAATGACGATCTCGAAGTGACCACGGAAGACAATCAGTTGATCATTCGCGGCAGGCAGGCCGAAGAAGAGACCCGAGAATATCTGCATCGTGGTATTGCCGCACGTCAGTTCCAGCGCATCTTCGTTCTTGCCGATGGAATGCGCGTCAGCGCCGCCACTTTGAAGAATGGGCTTCTGTCGATCGATCTCGACCGGCCGGAACCCGAACGATTGGTCAAACGCATCAACATTGCGGTTCAGGACTAGTCGTAGCTCTAACTGGACAGGGCCTAAGGATGGACTGTCCGAACATGGAGGCTATTATGCAAACCACCGATCACAAGAATCTCCTGAGCGAGCTTGAATTTGCGCGCCTTGGCGCTGGCCAGGTGGCTTATATGCGCAAGGTCAAAACCGATGACCTCGCCACCAGCTTTCCGGCACTCCCGCCGATGACGCCGGGCGTCGAGCTTTGGGCGCTTTTTGCGGCCAATGGCGAGCCGATCGTGCTTTCCGATGAACGCGACAATGTGCTTGTCGGCGCGCAGGAACACGAATTGCGCACCGTGATGCTGCAGTAATCAATCAAAGCGCGTGGTTCGGCGGCTTGCCGAGCCACGCATCTGAATACTTTAGCGCGGCAACGCGCCGCGAACTTTGAGCTCCAATTCCCTTTGCGCCGGCGACAAAAGGCATTAAACAGCATCTGTTGCCCGCTTGCATTTTAGGAGAGCTCGATGACAATCATTAAGCCAAAACTCGTCACCGTTTTCGGAGGCTCCGGCTTTATCGGTCGTCATGTCGTGCGTGCGCTGACCAAGCGCGGGTGCCGCGTTCGGGTTGCCGTGCGCCATCCCGATCTCGCATTCGATCTGCAGCCGCTTGGCGGCGTCGGCCAGATCCAGGCCGTACAGGCAAATCTGCGTAATCGTGCTTCGATCGATCGTGCGGTTGCCGGTTCCGATCATGTGATCAATCTCGTCGGACTGCTTTTCGAAGGCGGCAACCAGAAGTTCAGCACGGTGCACGATTTCGGTGCACGCGCGGTCGCGGAATCGGCCCGTGCGGCTGGCGTTCCCCTGACACATATGTCGGCGATTGGCGCCGATGTCCGTACTCATTCCGCCTATGCCAGCACCAAGGGCCGCGCCGAGGCAGCCGTACACGATACGCTACCGGACGCCATCATCATTCGCCCGTCCATCGTCTTCGGACCTGAGGACAATTTCTTCAACAAATTTGCCGGCATGGCGCGCATTTCGCCATTTCTGCCGCTGATTGGCGGCGGCCACACCAGGTTCCAGCCAGTCTATGTCGGCGATGTCGCCGAAGTCTTTGCACGTTCGGTCGATGGCACTCTCAAGCCAGGCGAAATCTACGAACTTGGCGGCGCAGAAGTCCTGACGTTCAAGCAATGCCTCGAGGAAGTGCTGCGTGTCACTGGCCGCAAGCGCATGTTCGTATCGATCCCGTTCTGGATCGCCAGAATTCAGGGATCTATCCTTGGCTATCTGCCAAAGCCACCGCTGACGAAGGATCAAGTCTTGCTCCTGCAGCATGACAATGTGGTGTCGCACGCTGCAAAAGAAGAGGGYCGTACCCTCGAAGGGCTTGGAATCCGGCCGCAGACGATCGAGACCATTCTGCCGTCATATCTCTGGCGTTTCCGGAGCCACGGACAATATTCCAGCCAGACACCCGCTTAATTTAGGGATGAAAGTTGCCGCCTGCACCCTCCCCCTTGTGGGGAGGGAGGCTGCGCAGCAGCAGGGAGGGGTCCTTTTACGCCACTAACACCCTGCCGACCCGCTCTGGCATTTAAGAATCCCCTCCCCGGACCTGCGGTCCGTCCCTCCCCACAAGGGGGAGGGTAAAGAGCAGTGCTCCCTTACCGCATCAATATCAACGCGACCAATCCGAGTGTGCCGACGACCAGCCGCCACCATGCGAACAATGCAAAACCGTGGCGCGAGACATAATCCAGCAGATAACGGACGACGAACACGCCCGAGATGAAGGCTGCTACAAACCCGATAATGATCAACGACGCATCGTTGAAAGTCAGTATGTGACGGTTCTTGAAGAGGTCGTAGGCGAAGGCGCCGGCCATCGTCGGCATCGCCAGAAAGAATGAAAATTCGGCTGCCGAGCGCTTGTCCGTCCCGAGCAGCAGCGCTCCGACGATCGTCGCACCGGAACGCGACGTACCCGGAATCATGGCAAAGCACTGGATCAAGCCGATCTTGAAGCAGAGACCCAGCGGAAAATCCATGACATTGGTATAGCGCGGCTTCAGTTCAACACGGTCGACCCAGAGCAGGATCAGCCCGCCGATGATGAGCATCACGCAGATAAGCATGGGCGATTCGAACAGCACGGTCTTGATGATGTCATGGGCGAGCGCCCCGATAACCGCTGCCGGGAGGAACGCGATAAGGATGCCCGTAACGAAACGGCGCGCTTTCGGATCGGTTGGAAGATCGCGCGCAATCTTCATGAGACGGCCGAAATAGACGCTGAGAATCGCCAGAATAGCGCCGAGCTGTATCAACACCTCGAACGTCTTGCCATTCGATTCGAAGCCGAGGAAATGCCCCGCGAGCAACAGATGCCCCGTTGACGACACCGGCAGGAATTCGGTTATTCCTTCCAGCAAGCCAAGAAAGGCCGCTTCGACAATCGTCTGTGTTTCCATGATTACCGCTTTCTTGATAGGCGCCGCTGGGAGAACCGGCTGTTGGTGAAATCCTGTTTACTTGTCTCGTGCTAAGGTTGCGCCTATAGGTTTGGCGCAGGTCCGACGCGGCTGTCGCGAGACGACGGTGCGGATAAAATACCAGTTTGAAAGATTTACCAATCTGCCATGTTGACGCTCTTCCATCATCCGATGTCCACCGGCTCGCGCTACACCCGGCTTATCCTCAATGAATATGACATTGAAGTGGAGCTGATCGAAGAAAACAGCTGGGCGCGGCGCAAGGAGTTTCTGGCACTCAACCCGGCGGGGACCCTGCCCGTACTTCTGGCGGAAGGCGATGTTCCGGTTTCTGGGGCTTCCGTGATTGCCGAATATATCGACGAAACGCGCGGCGCGCTAAAGCGCAGCCGCCGGTTGTTTCCTGAAGATTCACTCAACCGCGCAGAAGTGCGCCGGCTGGTCGACTGGTTCCTTACGAAGCTCGAAAATGAAGTAACCCGGCATATGGCGCGCGAACGCATTTTCAAGTTGCACATGACCGCCGAACAGGGTGGCGGAGCGCCGGATTCAGGCGCTATCCGTGCTGCCCGGACGAATATCACCCAGCATATGAAATATATCGACTGGCTGACGGCAACGCGCAACTGGCTGGCCGGACCGGCGCCGAGCTATGCGGACATGTCAGCCGCCGCTTCGATCTCGATTCTCGACTATCTTGGCGAAATCAAATGGGGCGAATATAAAGCGGCGCGCGACTGGTACACGCGGATGAAATCGCGTCCTTCGTTCCGGCCATTGTTGTCGGATCGGGTGCGCGGCTTGCCGCCTTCGTCACACTATGGCGATCTGGATTTTTAAACCTGGTGTAGGTGCGTGGTTCGACAAGTTCACCATGAGGGAAGTTGGTTGATTGCAAGATAGTTCGGAAACATCAGCGTTTTCTTGGCTCCTTGCAAAAATACCAACTTCCCTCATGGTGAGAATCCTGAGCCCGTCGAAGGGCGAACCACGCATAGGGCCAGTGCGAGATGATTTTGCACTCCAAAACATCCAAACCCTCACAGGCGCAGCGGCTGAAGCAGTTCATCCTGGAGGAATCGCGTGCGGCCGGCTTCGATCTGGTCGCCATCACCCGGCCGGATTCCATCCCGTTCGCCGAAGAGCGCTTGCGCCAATATCTGGCGCTCGGACGCCACGCGAGTATGGACTGGATGCATGAAACGGAAGAGCGCCGCGCCAATCCGCACAATCTGTGGCCTGAGGTGCGTTCGATCATCGTGCTTGCCATGAACTACGGGCCGGACAGCGATCCCTTGGCAATCCTCCAGCACAAGGATAAAGCCGCGATTTCAGTCTATGCACAGAACCGCGACTATCATGACATCATCAAGGGCAAGCTCAAAGGCGTCGCCAGCCGTTTCGCCTCCCGCGCCGCGGGTGAAGACCTGAAGGTCTTCGTCGATACGGCACCGGTTATGGAAAAGCCGCTGGCCGAAGCCGCTGGTCTCGGCTGGCAGGGTAAGCACACCAATCTCGTCAGCCGCAGTCATGGCTCGTGGTTGTTTCTCGGTACGATCTTCACCACGGCGGAATTGCCGCCCGATGAACGTGAGGCAGATCATTGTGGCTCGTGCCACGCCTGCCTCGACGTGTGCCCGACCAATGCGTTCCCGGCGCCCTATCAGCTCGATGCAGGACGCTGCATCTCGTATCTCACCATCGAGCACAAGGAGCCCATCCCGTTCGAATTTCGCAAGGCGATGGGCAACCGCATTTATGGCTGCGACGATTGTCTCGCCGTCTGCCCATGGAACAAATTTGCCGACACCGCTCGTGAGACCAAGCTTCAGGCGCGCGATGACCTGAAATCGCCGTCGCTCGCGTCGCTTCTGATGCTGGACGACGCGGCATTTCGCACGATGTTCGCCGGTTCGCCGATCAAGCGCATCGGCCGGGACCGTTTCATACGCAATGTGCTTATCGCCAGCGGCAATTCCGGCGACCCGGGCTTGATCGAGACCGTCAAAACGCATCTCGCCGATCCCTCGCCACTTGTGCGCGGTGCCGCCGTGTGGGCCGTGAGTGAACTGATGGATGAAGACCGGTTCGCTGCCCTGCGCATGCAAGGAGCCGCGCAGGAAAATGATACGAGCGTCTTGACCGAGTGGCACAAAGCCGCGAAAAATCAACAATGAACATTTTTCTCTTCGGCGCCGGATATTCGGCGCGCACCTTTGCCAAAGTCATTGATGGTCAAGCGGATTTCATCGGCGGGACGACGCGCGATAGCGCCAAATTTTCAGACCTCAAGAAGGATGGCATCACGCCGTTCCTGTTTCATGGTACCCACGCCTCGCAGGAGATTGTCGATGTCCTCGCCGGTGTCACGCATCTCGTCATCTCGACGTCACCCGGGCAGAGCGGCGATCCGGTGCTGGCACAATTTGGCAAGACCATTCGGCACGCCATGCCCAAGCTGCAATGGATCGGCTATCTTTCCACCGTCGGCGTCTATGGTAATCATGGCGGTGCATGGGTCGACGAGAATACGCCATGCCACCCGCTCTCCGCCCGTTCCACCGAACGTGTCGCTGCCGAGCAGGGCTGGCAGCAACTGGCGGATGAGCGCGGCGTTCCGCTCGCTATCCTGAGGCTTGCCGGCATTTATGGGCCGGGCCGCAACGCTTTCGTCAATCTCGCCAACGGCAGCGCGCGCCGCCTGAACAAGACAGGGCAGGTGTTCAACCGTATCCACGTTGATGATATTGCCGGTGCACTGGTTTTTCTCAGCCTGCGCAATGAGGCCGGTATTTTCAACATAACCGATGATGAACCTGCACCGCCGCAGGACGTCGTCGCCTATGCAGCGGAGCTGATGGGCGTCGAACCACCGGAAGAGGCCGATTTCGATACAGCACCGCTGACGCCGATGGCACGCTCTTTCTACGGCGAGAACAAACGCGTTTCCAATAAACGCATCAAGGCGCTCGGCTTTTCCTTCCGCTATCCCGACTACGGCACCGCCTTCGCGACCATGTGGCGCGATGGAAGCTGGAAATAGCGTTGCTTGCGCTAGAGACCGTTTTGAGAATTTCGGCCTGACGAGGCAGCCGGTGCGATTTTCGAGAACCGGAGCGCAGTGGACTTTTGGGTCCATGAGCACCGGAAGCGCAGAAAATCGCATTGGATGCCCGTCAGGCTGGATTGGCAACGGTCTCTAGAACCGCGTTATCACATTGATCCCCAATCCCTCGAACCGGTCCATCGCCATCAGCGCGGCCGGGGCTTCATMCAGCGTGATCTCCTTGCCGATCAGCTTTTGCGGCTGCAGTTTGCCCGTTTCAAGCATGTCCATCAGCGCCTTGTAGCGGAATGCCTGCATGCCGTGACTGCCATAAATCTCGAGCTCATGCGCGATTACCTTGTCCATCGGGATCGGCGGATGCGCGTGGTCGCCAAGCATCAGCCCCACCTGCACGTGCCGGCCGCGGYGGCGCAGATTGGCAATGGAGCTGAAACAGGTCGAAGGATGGCCGAGCGCGTCGATGGAGACATGCGCGCCGCCCTTGGTGATTTCCCGCACAGCACCGACCACATTCTGCGTCTCGCGACCATTTATCGTCGCAACAGCGCCAAGCTCGCGAGCGAAGGCAAGTTTCTCTTCGGTCAGGTCGATGGCGATAACATTGGCACCCATCGCCGTGGCGATCATGATCGCCGAAAGACCAACGCCGCCGCAGCCGTGCACCGCCACCCATTCGCCCGGCTTGACCTTTGCCTGATCGACGATGGCGCGAAACGAGGTAACGAAGCGGCAGCCCAGGCTTGCCGCCGTGGCAAAATCCAGCGTATCGGGGAGCGCCACGAGATTGGTATCGGCAAAATCCACCGCCACATATTCCGCGAAGGACCCCCAGGCGGTGAAGCCCGGCTGAAACTGGTTTTCGCAGACCTGATGGTTGCCGGAATTGCATTCGAAACAATGGCCGCAGCCGCCGACGAATGGCACGGTGACGCGCTGACCGATCTTCCATTGCGTCACATGCTTGCCGATCGCCTGAACGGTCCCGGCCAGTTCGTGTCCCGGCACATGCGGCAGGACGATATCGGCATCGTGCCCCATCCAGCCATGCCAGTCGCTACGGCATAGCCCGGTCGCCTCGACCTTGATGACCACGCCCGTGGCCGCTGTCGAGGGGTCGTCTACTGTCCGCACATCGGGCGTCTCGCCGAATTGCTCGAAAATGACAGCTTTCATGGGACGCTCCGTTCGATTCGCAGTTGTTTACCGCACTATATTGCGACTTTGCAGCGAATCTGGCCATCATAAAGCCCGGATCGGCGACTCAATTTATCGCGGTCACTTGTGGGAATGGCAATCATGACATCCAAAACCTTGTTGGGTCTTGCGCTCGGCTTGCTCATTTCGCTTACCAGCGCCGTCGATGCCGTGGCGGTGGATGGTCCAGCCAAGCAATTATTCGGTGCGCAAACCCTGCCCACCGTCGGCAAGGCGCAATCGGTGGGCTTCTATGCCAAAGGCTGCCTGGCAGGCGGCGTTGCGCTTCCGACGGACGGCCCGACCTGGCAAGTCATGCGCCTGTCGCGCAATCGCCGCTGGGGCAATCCTTATATGATCAGCCTGATCGAGAGACTATCGCGTGATGCCGCCGTCAAGGCCAACTGGAACGGGTTGCTGATCGGCGACATTTCGCAGCCGCGCGGCGGACCGATGATCACCGGCCATGCGTCGCATCAGATCGGCCTCGATGCCGATATCTGGCTGACGCCCATGCCGAAAAGACGCTTCACCGACCAAGAGCGGGAGACGGTTTCTGCAGCCTCGATGCTCAAGGGCGATACACTCTATGTCGATCCGCAAAAATGGACAGCCTCGCGCACGGCCCTGTTGAAGACGGCCGCTACTTATCCGGAAGTCGAGCGTATATTTGTCCATCCCGGTATAAAGAAGCAACTTTGTGACACGGTTCAGGGCGATCGCAGCTGGCTTGCCAAGGTTCGCCCCTATTGGGGCCACTTCTACCACTTCCATATCCGCATAAAATGCCAGCCTGGTTCACCCAATTGTACGCCGCAGCAACCGACGGGCAATGATGATGGATGCGGCAAGCCCCTTGCCTGGTGGTTTACCGATGAGCCATGGAGAAAGGCGCCGCCGCCGAAGAAGCCGGTCAAGCCAAAGGTCATGATGCTGTCTGCCTTGCCGAAGCAATGTGCGCAGGTTTTGGAAGCGCCCGGCCCGAAATCCGTCGAGGAAGTGACCTATGGCGTGCGTGGCAAGGCGGCCCAGCCTGCGTCCGTTGGAAATCCGCCCGCTTCGGTCGCGGAACCGGACGACGAAGAGGTGCCCGACAACCTACCGGTTCAGGGCCAATAGGCGCTGCAACCGCCGTTTGCAGCCCAGGTCTTTTTTCGTCTTGGTCTTTTCATGCTGGCATGAATTGAGTATAGGGTTTCAATCGATTTAGGGTTGGACCCGATACAGAGTTTTCATGACACAGCCATTTCGCCTCGCGCTGATAGCGCATGACCAGAAAAAGGACGACATGGTGGATTTTGCTCGCACCTATGAAAGGTTGCTTGCGCCTTGCACRATCGTTGCCACGGGCACAACGGGCGGGCTCGTTCAGGAAGCATGTCCTTCGCTGACCATCACGCGAGTCAAGAGCGGACCGCTCGGCGGTGACCAGCAGATCGGTGCATTGATTGCCGAGGGAAAGATCGACGGATTGATTTTCTTTGTCGACCCGCTGTCTCCCATGCCGCATGATGTCGACGTCAAGGCGCTGATGCGGCTTGCTAGCGTTTACGATATTCCGATGGCTTTGAACCGGGCGACTGCCGAGGTTCTGGTGCAGAAGAGAGGTTTGCTGCGCGATGACGCAGCGGAAAATACACTTACTGCGCCGCGTGCTCCCTCGGACACGCAAACGTCGCAGTAATACTAAAACAGGGAAGCGATAATGGTTACACAGGCAGATACCGACCACATCATGAAGTTTCCGATCCTGGTTGGTGACATCGGTGGTACCAATGCGCGATTTGCCATTCTGGTCGACGCTTATGCGGACCCGAAGGAATTTCCGGTTCTGCAGACCGCCGATTATCCGACCATCGACGAGGCGATCCAGAACGCCATTCTCGACCATACCTCGATCCAGCCGCGTTCGGCGGTCCTCGCCATCGCCGGTCCGGTCGAAGGTGACGAAATCGATCTCACCAACTGCGCCTGGGTGGTCAAGCCGCACCAGATGATGGAGACGCTCGGCCTTCGCGATATCACGGTCCTCAACGATTTCGAAGCGCAGGCGCTCGCCGTCGTCTCGCTAGAACCCAAGCATCTGGAAAAACTTGGTGGCGGCGCAGGCGATCCCCATGGCAGCCGCGCCGTGCTCGGACCCGGCACCGGCCTTGGCGTCGCCGGCATGGTTCGCGCACGTTCGAGCTGGGTTCCGGTTCCGGGAGAAGGCGGCCACGTGGATATGGGGCCGCGCACGCCGCGCGATCTCGAAATCTTCCCGCATCTCGAGCATATCGAGGGGCGCATCTCTGGCGAACAGCTGCTTTGCGGCCGTGGTCTGCAGAATATCTATCGCGCGATCTGCAAGGTTAGCGGCACCGATGCGAAATTGCAGACGCCGGCCGATATCACTTCGGCCGGCCTTTCGGGAGAATCCGCCGAGGCCAAGGAAACGTTAGCGCTGTTCGTGACCTATCTCGGCCGGCTTGCCGGTGATTTCGCCCTGACATTCATGGCCCGCGGCGGCGTTTATCTTGCCGGCGGCATCGTCCAGAAGATTGTCGAGCCGTTGAAGGATCCGGCGTTCCGCCAGGCTTTCGAGGACAAGGCGCCGCACGGAGATATCCTGCGTGAGACGCCGGTTTATGTCATCACGCATCCGCTCGCGGCGCTCAGCGGCCTATCCGCGTTCGCGCGCACGCCGACCCGCTTTGGGGTTTCCATTGAAGGACGGCGCTGGCGGCGCGACTAAATCCGGGGTCGGCACAAGAGCAACACTCGTCTACTCCCTGCGAAACCGCGGCCAAAACCGATAGGCAAGCCGGATCAATAACGCTATAGGGACTGAATAAGCGGCAAGAGCAATGCCTTGCCGGATTTTTCAGTACCAGCGAGTTGCCGCCAGTAATGAGCGAACAGACCAGGAAAAAGAAGATCGATCCATCCGAGGCGAAGCGCGTCATCGGCCGGGTTCTTGGCGAAAATGTCCGCGATCACCGGTCTTCCTATGCCATCGCCATCGTCGCCATGCTTGCGGTTGCCTGCACGACGGCTTTCGTCGCCTATATCTTCAAGGACGTGATCAACAAGATCTATTACGAGCGCCGCGAAGACCTCATAATTCCAATCAGTCTCGGCATTCTCGGTGCTTTCGTCATTCGCGGCATTGCGACTTATGTACAGTCCGTGACGATGGCGAGAATCGGCAATAACATCGTCGCGCGTTATCAAGCCCGTGTCTTCGATCACCTGATGAAGCTCGGCCTCGACTTCTACCATGACACACGCTCAGGCCAGCTTGCCGCCCGCGTCAACCAGAACGTTGGCGGTGTGCGCGAGCTTTTGGATATCGTCGTCACGACCATTGCCAAGGATGTGCCGACGCTGATCGCCCTCATTGTGAGCATGGTTCTGCTCGATCCATTCCTGTCGCTGATCGCGCTGCTCGTCGGCCCGCCGCTGATACTTGTCGTCCGCTATCTGGCGCGGCGCCTGCGCAGCATCCATCGCGAATCCGTGACGCTGAATTCGCACCTTCTCGGCGCCATGCAGGAAGCGACGCAGGGCATCGCCATCGTCAAGGCGTTTACCATGGAAGACCAGTTGCGCATCAAGATCAGCGCACTGATCAAGCGAGCCGAGGAGCGCGCCAACAAGATCGCGCGCGTTTCGGAACGCATGACACCGATCACCGAACTCATCGCCGGCATCGCCATCGCCTCGATGATCATCTACACGGGCTACCGCGCTGTCTATAATGCCGAGCCGCCTGGCGCCATGTTCGGCTTCATGACGGCTGTGCTCCTCGCCTATGATCCCGTGCGCCGCCTGGCGCGGGTCCAGGTTGGGCTCGAACGTTCGCTGGTCAATGCCCGCATGATTTACGAGATCCTCGACATCGAGCCGCGCCAGGCGGACAGCATCGGCGCCGTGCCGATCACCGTACAGAGCGGCGAGGTGCAATTCGACAATGTCACCTTCAGCTACGGCAATGGCGTGCCGGTGCTGCATGGCATCGGCTTCACGGCGGAAGCCGGCAAGACCACAGCCATCATCGGCGCTTCCGGCGCCGGCAAATCGACGCTGATTGGCCTTGTCCAGCGCTTTTACGATATCAATGGCGGGCGTATCCTCGTCGATGGGCAGGATATCGCCTATGTCAGCAAGCGCTCGCTGCGCCAGTCGATCGCCTATGTCTCGCAGCAGCCCTATCTCTTCGAAGGAACGATCGCCGACAATATCCGCTATGGCCGCCCGGATGCCACCGATGAGGACATCATCGAGGCGGCGAAGCTCGCCAACGCCGATGAGTTCATCCGCCAGCAGCCGCACAGCTACGGCACGGAAGTCGGCGAGAACGGCGTGACTCTTTCCGGCGGCCAGCGCCAGCGCCTTTCTATCGCCCGTGCCATCGTCCGCAACGCTTCGATCCTGCTTCTCGACGAGGCGACGTCCGCACTCGACAATGAATCGGAAAAACGCGTGCAGCAGGCACTGGAGCGCGTTATGCAAGGGCGTACCACCATCGTAATCGCCCACCGCCTGTCGACCATCGTCAACGCCGACCATATCGTCGTCATGGAGGCCGGACGCGTTGTGGAGGAAGGCGTGCACGAGACGTTGCTCGCCCGTCCCAACGGGGTCTATGCCCGCTTCTATCAGTTGCAGGGCAAGGAAGAGTCGCCCATCATCGATGACAGCGAAGAAGTACCCCATCGAATAGCGAGACCAGCCGAATGAGCCCAGCGGAACAGCCCACGACGCCAATGAAACTTGCCGTTGTCGGCGCAGCAGGGCGCATGGGCCAGACGCTGATCCGCGTCATCCACGCCACCCCTGGCGCGATACTTGCCGGAGCCATTGAACGGCCCGGCTCACCCCATATCGGCAGTGATGCGGGTGAACTTGCCGGCGTCGGCAATCTTGGCGTTTCGATCACGGATGACGCGGCCGCAGCGTTTGCCGGCGTCGAGGGCGTGCTCGATTTCACGACGCCAGCCGCGAGTGTGGCGTTTGCCGAGCTGGCGTCGCAGGCGCGTATCGTTCACGTCATCGGCACGACAGGCTGCACAAACGACGACGATGCAAAGATTGCCGCAGCCGCCCGTCATGCGGTCGTCATCAAATCCGGCAATATGAGCCTTGGCGTCAATCTGCTCGCCGTCCTCGTCAAACAGGCGGCGCGCGCGCTCGGCGCGGATGATTTCGATATCGAGATTCTGGAAATGCACCACAAGCACAAGGTCGATGCACCCTCGGGCACCGCATTGCTGTTGGGCGAAGCCGCAGCCGAAGGCCGCGACATCGGGCTCGGCCAGCACAGCGTGCGGGTGCGCGACGGCCATACCGGTGCGCGCGAAAGCGGGACGATCGGTTTTGCCGCATTGCGCGGCGGCTCCGTCGTCGGCGACCATTCCGTCATCCTTGCCGGTCAGGGCGAGCGCATCACGCTCTCGCACCATGCGGAAGATCGTACGATATTCGCGCGCGGCGCCGTCAAGGCGGCGCTTTGGGGCAAAGGCCGCAAACCCGGTCTTTATTCCATGGCCGACGTCCTCGGCCTCAATCAATAGCTTCGATCAACAGGAGAATTTGCAATGTCCGGAACCCTCGTCCTTGTCCGCCATGGCCAGAGCGAATGGAATTTGAAGAACCTCTTCACCGGCTGGCGCGACCCCGCGCTGACCGCGCTCGGCCATGAGGAAGCCAAGGATGCCGGCCAGCGGCTGAAGGCCATGGGATTGCATTTCGACATCGCCTTTACCTCCGTTCTCTCACGCGCCGAGGCGACCCTCGATCACATTCTCGAAGAGATCGGCCAGACCGGCCTTGAAACAATCCGCGACCAGGCCTTGAACGAGCGCGATTATGGCGACCTGTCCGGCCTCAACAAGGATGATGCCCGCGCAAAGTGGGGTGAGGAGCAGGTGCATGTCTGGCGCCGCTCCTATGACGTTCCGC
>NZ_JBFUMG010000003.1:0-38213 GCF_054049495.1 Phyllobacterium sp. P5_D12
ATCTTCACCTACCCGACCTTCCTTATTCCCTTCTGCACCTGGCTGCTGATGGGCTACTTCCGTTCGATCCCGTTCGAGCTTGAGGAAAGCGCACTGGTGGATGGCGCGTCGCGTTGGCAGATCCTCGTCAAGGTCATATTGCCGCTGGCGGTACCGGGATTGATCTCGGCCGGTATTTTTGCCTTCACTTTGTCGTGGAATGAGTTCATCTATGCACTGACCTTCATCCAATCCTCGGAAAACAAGACTGTCCCGGTTGGCGTCCTGACGGAACTGGTGCGAGGTGATGTTTTCGAGTGGGGCTCACTGATGGCAGGCGCACTTTTCGGGTCGCTGCCGGTCGTCATTCTCTACTCATTCTTTGTCGACTATTACGTTTCTTCCATGACCGGCGCGGTCAAGGAATAGCGGATACCCAGGAGCTCCTTGCAATGACGACTTCCCACACCCCGAAAAAACTTCGCTCGCAGGAGTGGTTTGACAATCCTGACAATCCGGGGATGACGGCGCTTTATCTGGAGCGCTACCTGAACTACGGTTTGACCCGTGCCGAGCTGCAATCGGGCAAGCCGATCATCGGCATCGCGCAGACCGGCTCCGACCTGTCGCCGTGCAACCGCCATCACATCGAGCTGGCGAAACGTGTGCGTGATGGCATCATTGCCGCTGGCGGGATTCCTTTCGAGTTTCCGGTGCATCCGATCCAGGAAACCGGCAAGCGCCCGGGGGCCGCACTCGACCGCAACCTTGCCTATCTTGGCCTCGTTGAAGTCCTGTTCGGCTATCCGCTTGATGGTGTCGTTCTGACTATCGGCTGCGACAAGACTACCCCGGCCATGCTGATGGGCGCGGCGACCGTCAATATCCCTGCGATAGCTCTTTCCGTCGGACCAATGCTCAACGGCTGGCACCGCGGCGAACGCACTGGCTCCGGCACCATCGTCTGGAAGTCACGCGAGAAGCTTACCTCGGGCGAAATCAACTACGACCAGTTCATGGACATCGTCGCGTCGTCGGCTCCGTCGGTCGGCTATTGCAACACGATGGGCACCGCGACCACCATGAATTCGCTCGCCGAAGCCCTCGGCATGGAACTGCCTGGCGGTGCGGCGATACCGGCGCCTTATCGTGAACGCGGACAGATTGCCTATGATACCGGCAAGCGCATCGTGGATATGGTTTGGGAAGATTTGAAGCCGTCGGATATCATGACCCGCGCGGCTTTCGAAAACGCCATCGTTATCAATTCGGCGATCGGAGGCTCGACAAATGCGCCGATCCATCTGAACGCCATCGCCCGCCACCTCGACATCCCTCTCAACAACGACGATTGGCAGGCTATCGGCCACGATGTGCCGTTGCTGGTCAACCTGCAGCCCGCAGGCGAATATCTCGGCGAAGACTATCACCATGCCGGCGGCGTGCCAGCCGTCGTCGCAGAGTTGATGAAGGCGCGCAAGCTGCCGCATCCGGGTGCGCTGACCGTCAACGGCAAGAGCATCGGCACAAACTGTGAAAATGCCGAAAATCTCAACACGGACGTCATCAAGACCTACGACGCGCCACTGAAGAAGAAGGCCGGGTTTATCAATTTGAAGGGCAACCTCTTCGATAGCGCCATCATGAAGACCAGCGTGATTTCCGAAGAGTTCCGCGAGCGCTATCTGTCCAACCCGGACGATCCGGAAGCGTTCGAAGGCATTGCCGAAGTATTCGACGGACCAGAGGACTATCATCATCGCATCGACGATCCGAAGCTTGCTCTTAACGAGAACAGCATTCTGATCATGCGTGGTACCGGGCCGATCGGTTATCCGGGCGCAGCGGAAGTGGTGAATATGCAACCTCCGGCTTACCTTCTGAAGAAGGGGATTCATGCACTGCCCTGCCTCGGTGACGGGCGTCAGTCCGGAACGTCAGGCTCGCCTTCCATCCTCAACGCTTCACCCGAAGCGGCGGTGAATGGTGGTTTGGCTCTGGTACGCTCCGGCGATCATCTACGGATCGATCTCAACAAGGGCACTGCCAATATTCTGATAGACGACGAGGAGTTGCAAAAGCGGAAGGACGATCTGATCGCGGCGGGCGGTTACAAATATCCGGCAAGCCAGACGCCGTGGCAGGAAATCCAGCGCAGTATGGTCGGCCAGCTCGATGAGGGCATGGTGCTGAAGCCAGCCGTGAAGTATCAGCGCGTCGCCCAGACCAAGGGTCTGCCCCGCGATAATCACTGACCTGGAGAGCAGGAAATATGGCGAATTCGATCAGGCGCTATGAGGGGCGGCACGCGGTCATTACCGGTGGCGCCTCCGGCATCGGCTTCAAAACCGCTGAGCGAATTGTGTCGGAAGGCGGCACGGTTTCCCTCTGGGATGTCGATGCTGCCAAGATCGATGAGGCGCGTGACGAACTTGGATCGTCGTCAACGCACGGTGTAACGCTTGACGTCTCGGATCCGGATCAAGTGGAGAAGGCTGCAAAGGAAACAGCCGAGAAACACGGCAAGATCGACATTCTGGTCTGCTCTGCCGGAATCACCGGCCCGAACGCTAAAGTTGCCGATTATCCCATCGATCAGTGGAAGCGCGTCTTCGACATCAACATCCATGGGCTTTTCTTCTGCAACCGCTTTGTCGTGCCCATCATGCAGAAGATCGGTTACGGCCGGATCGTCAATGTCGCTTCCATCGCAGGCAAGGAAGGTAACCCCAACGCCTCGGCCTATAGCGCATCGAAAGCGGCGGTCATCGGCCTGACAAAATCACTCGGCAAGGAGCTTGTCAGCGATGGCATCACTGTCAATGCGATTACCCCTGCCACGGTGGATACACCCATCCTCGAGCAGTTAAAGCCCGAATTCGTCGACTATATGCTCTCGAAAATTCCCATGCAGCGCTTCGGCAAGGTCGAAGAGCTGGCATCGTTGATCACATGGATCGCCAGCGAGGAATGCTCGTTCACGACCGGTGCCGTCTTCGATATTTCCGGTGGCCGTGCCACCTATTAGTCTCTCCAATCAAGAAAAGGTTATCCCATGAAACTCTTGCGCTATGGTCCTGTTGGTCAGGAAAAGCCCGGCCTTGTCGACAAGGACGGCAAGGTGCGTGATCTCTCCGCCCACGTCAAAGACATCGCAGGCGATGCGATTTCACCCGACGGCTTGAAGAAGCTTGCGGCTATCGACCCGGCAAGCTTGCCCGTCGTCAGCGTAGACCGCTATGGTCCCTGCGTGGCCGGCACCGGAAAATTTATCTGCATCGGCCTCAATTATTCCGACCATGCTGCTGAAACGGGGGCAACAGTGCCACCGGAGCCTATCATTTTCATGAAGGCGACTTCAGCGATCGTTGGGCCTAACGACAACGTTGAAATCCCGCGTGGCTCCCTCAAGACCGATTGGGAGGTTGAACTCGGCGTTGTCATCGGCAAGCACGCAAAGTATGTCGGCGAAGATGAAGCGATGGACCATGTTGCCGGCTATTGCCTGATCAATGACGTATCGGAGCGTGMTTTCCAGGCTGAACGCCAGGGCCAATGGACCAAGGGTAAAAGCGCTGACACGTTCGGCCCGACCGGCCCATGGCTGGTAACAAAGGACGAGATCGAAGATCCGCAGAACCTGAAGATGTGGCTCGATGTCAATGGCCATCGCTACCAGAACGGTACATCGGCAACGATGGTCTATGGCGTCAAGTATCTCGTGTCATACCTGTCGCAATTCATGAGCCTGCATCCCGGTGATATCATCTCGACAGGCACGCCTCCCGGCGTCGGCCTCGGGCAGAAGCCCAATGTGTTCCTCAAGGAAGGCGACGTCATCACGCTCGGCATCGAGGGACTAGGCGAGCAGCGCCAGGACGTGGTGCAGGGGTAAGGTTAGCCCTGACAGATCAGGCCGATTATCTCTCCCCTTGCGGGAGAGAAAGCGATTTCAGCATCTTAGCCCTTGCTAAGTGCTAGAAATCGCCAGAGAGGGGATTTGCAATTRTCGAACTRCCCCCTCTCTTGGATTTTCTAAGRATTTAGCAAAGAAGCTAAATYCAAGAAAATCCTTTCTCCCCCACYAAGGGGGAGATAAGCGGAGTCTTCCTCAATAATCCTTTTCGAAGAACAGCCCAGCGCCGGAATCGCCATTGGCTCCCACAGCGCCCTTGGCTTTCAGGTTCGGCGTAATATCGAGATTGATGGTGCCCTTGGTGGAACCCGCCGCGCCGGCCTCGACGCCCAGATAAACATTGTCGCGAATATAGCGGCCGGCGCGCACGCCGGCGTTGCCTTTGCTGTCAGTAACGACATCGAGGTCATCGAGCCCGGTGTTCTTGCGCAGACTGTCCAGCAATGATGAATTCGAACCACCGGCAAGCTCGGCCGCTGCCGCAGCGAGCCGTGCGACCTGGAATGCGGACAGTTCGCTGATCGAGCGGTTGAAGATCAACCGGGCCATGACCTCGTCCTGCGGCAATTCCGGCTGCGACGAGAAGGTGATTTGCAAGTCCGAAACGCGGCCTCTCACCATGACGTTCACAGTGATATCAGAGCCTTGCGTACTGGCGACAAAATTGATGTCCGGATCGAGATCGCCGACAAGTGTAACCTGACCTTCGGTGAAGGTGATGCGCTGGCCAAGTATGCCCAGCCTTCCTCGAATGAGATCGAATGCACCGACCGGCTGGACGTTCGTCGCCGGACCGGTGATCCGCACGGAACCGCCGATTTCCGCATCGAGGCCACGGCCCCGAATGAAAATTCTGTTGGGTGCCGTGACGTTTATATCAAGGCGTACCACGCTTGGACGCGCGGTTGGCGTTGCCACCTGCGGCTGGTCGGCCTTGGCGCGTTTCAACGTCTGCTCAACCGCCTTTGACGGATCCTTGTGCTTGACATCGATAACGGCAGAAGAGCCGCCAAAGCTTTCGGGCACGGTGATTTCTGCGCGGTCTATGTTGATGTTGCCGGAGATAACAGGATCGCGAGTGAGAGGACCCTTGATGCCGAGCGCGCCGGTCACAGTTGCCGCAACCAGAGTGCCATCCACATAGCGCGCCTTGTCCAGTTTGATATCGATATTGGCCGGAAAGTTGGCGGCCGCATCGGTCGAAATCGTCCCGGTTGCGCTGATGGTGCCACCAGTGGACAAGCTGGCATTGAACGTACGGATGTTGACTGTCGTCCCCTCCATGCTGCCGAGCAAGGTGATGCGCTGAAGGCGGAGATTGGCTTCTGGATCGACGACCTCGGCACCATTGGCTGAGAACATGCCTCTGATCTGCGGCTGCGCGAAGCTGCCGGATACGGATGCCGTCAGGTCGATGTTTCCTCTGGCCTGCGTGCCCCGATCCGCAAGAAAGCGGTTGGTTAACGACAAGGGAATATTGCCCGTGACGTTGATGCCGAGGCCCGACCCGGACACCGGAACATTGCCGCTGGCCGAAACCGTGAACCCTTGCGGGCCATCGACCTTGGCGGAAGAAAGCGTCAGTGTATTGTTGGCGAAACGACCGGCTGCCACAAGCTGCAACGGGCTCAGCCCCGCCTCCTGCAACGGCCTGGCGGAAAGTCCAGCGCCTTTCAGGTCGAACTCGGCATTGGGTCTTTGCAACGTACCGGTGACCCGGCCCCTGCCGGAAATAACGCCTGCAAGATTCTGGTTTTTGACGACGCCATTCAGGGCTGTCAGCGGGAAGCTCTTCAGATCGAAGTCAACGCCGAGTTGTCCTTGTGCCAGTGGCACCGAGCCCCTGGCTGAAGCATCCAGCCCACCCGCCCCGGTCAGGTGAGCATCGACATTGAGCTGGTCTGTGGTCGACGTGCCCTTGGCATCAAGATTGAGCGCGTCGAGTCCGGCTTTTTTCAGCGCTGCCGCAATGACCCCGCGGGCCTGCATATCGAAATTCACGTCGGGTCTTTGCCTGGTACCCCCGACCATGGCTGTGCCATTTATCTCGCCGCCAAGTCCAAGGTCAGGCTTGATCGTGTTAGCGATATCGAGCGGCAATCTCTGGATTGCAACGGCAAGATTGAGCGTTTCCGCCACTTCGCCGCCGACTGTAACCCTGCCCTGCCCAACGTCGAGCACGATATTGCCAAAGGACACATTGCTGCCGGCAACATTTATGGCGGCGGGCTGCACCAGCCCCGCAGCGAGCGCGCCGCGGGTAAGTTCGGCATTGGCCAGCGACAGCAGATAGCCCTTGTCCGTTGGCTGCAAGGCGCCCCGAAGTGACGTCCGTGCTCCATTGTTTAGACCGGCGTTGAGCTTGAAATTGGTAGTTTTGCCATCCTGCGTTGCCTGAGCGTCAAGGTTGTTGACCACGATGCCCGAGGCCGAGACATCTGATGCAGTCACGGTGCCGTTCGCGGAAGGAACCTTGAAAATGTCCTGCGCGGCCAATGCGATCGCTGCCTTGCCGACGACGATGTCGTTGGCCTTGAGATTGTCGATCTGACCCTTGATATCGACGTTCTGTTTCTCGTCGTCATGCGAAAGGGCAATGGTGGCATCGGCCTTGCCAGTCGCCTCTACCAGGAAAAGCGCTGCAGCCGTCGAGACGTCGCTGGAGGCAAGCGTCAGATTGCCGTTGTAGAGGCCTTGTTTCGACTGTGTAACATCGCCACGCAGCCGGGTGCCGCCTGCGATGAAGGAGATGTTGGTCAGCCGTTTTTCGTCCTGATGCAGCGCGATTTCCGTCGCAAGGTCGGCGCGGATGCCATCAAGMAAGGCAAGCCCCGAGACCTTGCCATCGACGATGTCCTTATAGAGCGTACCGTTGAAGGTCAGATCGCCCTGCGTCAGCTTGCGGCCGGAAAGTGTTCCTTCGGGAACCCCGGCATTGAAAGCGAGGGCGATGATATTGTCCTGGCCGCGCGCGCTGCCTTTGACCTTCAAAGCTCCGCCTGCCTTCTCGGAAAGAAGCGCGAGATCGGTGAGGTCGAGGCCGAAATCGAAGTTCGCGGCACCCGTCGCGAAAGTTCCGTTGGCCGTTACCAGCGTTTGCGGATTTTCGACCCGGAAGTTCTTCGCGCTCAGCCCGGCTTCGCCTCGCGCCACCCCGCCAGTGATCCGCGTCTCACCCGCCAGCACCTTGTCTGCCGCGTCTATACCAAGCTTCATGCCGGTAGCATGGCCATCGAGCATAAGGTCGAAGCCCCCGGTAAGCGCTGCTACAAGGCCATTGGCCTTGAGGTCGATCGCCCCGGCGAGATCACGCCCCGCCAGCGCCGAAAACGGCGCGAGGCTCGAAGCCTTGAGGAAAATGTCGCCCCTGTAGGCAAACTTGTCGATGGTACCGGCCAGAGCCGTGCTGAACCCGTTTGCTGCAATCAAAGCCTGCTTCAGATTGACGGGCGTTCCGGCTTTCCAGTCGCCGTTGATCTTAAGCTGGATCAATTCCCCCAACGCTTCGGCGATATCGGCGCGCGTGGCCGTGATACCGGCGACTTCGCCATTCACATCATAGGTCAGCGAGCGCGCCGTGGGATTGTCGATGTCCTCCGCGAGACCTTTAGCGACGAGATTGATGGATTTCGAGGCAAAGCTATCCGTGGTGAAGTTGGTCACTTCGACGGTGCTCGACCAATCATTGTTGGTACTGGTGCCGAAACCAACCGCCAGCACTGCCTTGTCGACCGTCGTTTGCCCACCTTTGACAGGCAAAATCACCTTCTTGCCGGTCGGATCGGCGATTGTCGCATCGACCTTCAAGCGTTTCAGAAAGCCGTCATTTGTCGTTTCGCCATTTGCATCGAGCACCAGAGCATTGCTCTTTATGTTCAAGCGGTCCAGCCCCACGCCGCCGGCGTCGCGCATCACACCGTTGACGATCAGTGTCGTTTCATTGCCGAAGAAATCCCGAAAAATCGGCGGGATCAGCGCGGCGATTTCACCGTTGAGATTGGTCTTGAAACCGAGCCCGTCACTCTGCCGATCGAGTTTCGTATCGCCGGTGAGCACCCGCTTGCCTGCCGCGTCAAGGGTCAGTTGTAACAGGAGATCGCTGAGCGGGCCCGAGCCTTTCAATGCGAGAGCAACCGGCGGTTTGCCTTCAATGTTGAGGAGGTTGGCAACAATACCGTTTTGCGGCTCATTCAAGGTCAAGTCGAGATCGAGTTGCTGACTTTGATTGGCATAAGCAGCCTTGATCCGGAATTCGCCACCCGGTCCATCAAGGCGTTGCACCTGCAAGTTCGAATCCAGTGACCCATTTTCGAGCGTCAGATTGCCAGCAAGGGAAATTTCGGACTTCAGACCAAAAACACCATCACCAAAAGCGATGCGCCCTATATTCAGCTGCTGCAGAATCACCGCCAGCGGCAGTTCCGGCAGGCTGAAACCCTTGGCCTCCGGAGAAGGCAGGCTTTCGTCTGGCAACGGCTTGCGCAGGATATCGATACGATCGGCGGCGAGCGTATTGATATCCAGGCGGCCGCGCAGCAATGCAAGCCGGCTCCAGACTATCCTGGCATTGGTGACCCTCAGCCAGACGCCTTCGCGGTCGGCAACCGTGATGCTGCCTATGCTGGCTTCGGAGGAGAGAACGCCCTGAATGCCGGAAATGACGATCTGCCGGTTCGGTGTAGACAGCTGATTCTGTACGAAGCTCAGGAAGAAGGATTTCTCAGCTTCGGCGCTCGCAGAATCCTGAGCCTGCGCATCTGGCGCGAGGATTGGACTCATAAAGAGCAGGAGAAAGAGAGCTGCGATAATCCGGGTCAAAACGCCTGTCCTATGCCAACGTAGAAAGCAAAATCGGGATCGTCGTTCGTTCGATCGAGCGGCACCGCGAAATCGAGCCGTATCGGACCGAGGCCAGTATTATAGCGCAGACCAGCACCGACGCCGAGCCGCATCTGATCGGCGAAATCTGGAAACGACTCTTCGCCAACATAACCTGCATCGACAAAGCCAACGACGCCGATCGTATCTGTCATGCGGATGCGCGCTTCGACCGAGCTTTCGACCAACGAGCGGCCGCCAATGACAAATGTCTCGCCATCGCGGGTCACGTTGACGCCGACGTTGCGATAGGCATAGCCGCGGATCGAGCCGCCACCACCGGCAAAGAACAGCTGGTCCGGCGGCAATTCAGAAACCTCGGCGCCAACGATGGAACCAAGCTTCAGGCGTCCAGCAAGAATAAAGCGGTTGTCGGCATCGAAACTGTAATAGGTGCGGCCTTCGGCGGTGAATTTGGTGGCGAAATTGCCGTACTCGAATTCATAGAATGGCGAAATCAGTCCCTCGAGAAAATAGCCTCGTGACGGATCGACCTTGCTGTCGCGGCTGTCATAGGTGAGACCGCCGAGGAGGCCGGCAGTCAAGAAATCGCGCTTGCCGAAGAAATCATCGTCAAAGCGGGACTTGGAAACAATCGCGCTAATCTTGCCGGTCAGTTCGTCAGAGAAAATCTGAGTGAAACCCGCTTCGGCAGTGATCGAGGTCTGGGTATAGGCATCCAGAACCTCCCGTCTGCCAATCAGCGAGGAAAAGAAATCCGTATCGGGTGTATAGACGCCGGGTTTGGTGAAGGTCACCCCCAGCGTGTAATTATAGTCCTCGGGACTATAGGATTGTGCGCCAATGCCACCGATCTTGGCATCGAAGCGCAGCCGCTCGGCACGTCCGAAAAGGTTGCGGTGAAGCCAGTAGGCATCCAGACCTGCACCGTCCAGCGTCGAATATGATCCGCCGAGGCCGAAGCGCCGCAGCTTCTGTTCCTGAACGGCGACCGTGATCGGCAACAAACCGTTATCAGTAATCGCGTCAGCTTCTTCGATGCGGGCGGAACGGAACACTTCGAGGCGCGACAGACGCTTCTTTGCCCGCTCGATTTCGTCTGGGTCGTACTCGACGCCCGGTTGCAAACCAGTGATGAAGGCGACGAACTCCGGATCCATGCGCTCGGTGCCGGTCACCCTAACGGGACCAAAGGCAGCGCGACGGTCGGGATCGACGTCGATCGTTGCGTCGACTTTGTTGTTGTCGTGGTCCGCAAGGACGTTGCGCGATACGATCTTCGCTTTCGGGTGGCCCTGCTCGCGCCACGCATCGACGGCAAGCCGTTCCGCCTTGACGATCGCCGTTGACCTCGCGATATCGCCGGGCGCAAATCCCTGCTTTTCCGGCCGGTCAACCATGTCCTTCCGGTCGAGTGTGGGCGGAGCCATGTTCTCGACACGGGCAGTAGCAAACAGGAACTGCGGTCCGGGATCGACGGAAATCATCACGGGTGCCGGGTTGGCCAGATCAGCGTCAATTGGAATATCGCTCGCCTCCCGTCCATCGACCTTGATGCTGATCGTGCCGCCATAACGGCCCTCCGCATACAGCGCGCCGAGGATGCGGCGATAATCGCCACGCGCCTTGGCCAGCAACCCAGCAGCTCCCGAAGCAGGCTTGTCCTTGTCTGCGATGAGGCTGGAAGCCCCTTCGACCAGCTTTCTGGTGTCTTTATCTTCGTCCGAAGCAATTTCGACGGTGTATTTGTGTGGATCGGCGATCACTGCGTCAGCATCGGCATCTTTCTTGGCACCCCAAAGATGAATGCCGAAAAGATCGAATGCATGGGCGGGCGAAACGAGCGCCGTACAAGCCAAAAGGGCTGCACCAAACAAACTGGCCTGTGGGCGCTTAAAGTCCATCAACCAGTAAAATCCTCAACTCAGAGACACACACATACGCCGCGGATACGGAGAAACCTTACCTGCGATCGATAAAATTCGCCTCCCGAGCTTAAGAAAACGATAACATGAGGGGATATGCAGGCCAACCCGCAATGGTCGAATGCGGGTTTTGCAAGTACCCGGTTGTGGCAGTACGGCCACAAAAACGCCCCGTATGGGGCATGAGAGACATCACGTTTTGTTAGGACGCTGTAACGTGTCGCCTGATTCACGCGCAATTGCGCTGCGCGCGCAAGCAAATTAGGCTATGGAGATCAGACTTGACCTCCGGAGTGAATTCTTATGAAACCTGTGTTCCTGCAGCTGCAATGCTTTCCCGGTAAAACCTATGAGGTGGCTGCTGCACTTTTCGAACGCGAAATCGTCTCCGAGCTTTATTCGACCAGCGGCGACTACGACCTGCTGATGAAAATCTATATTCCCGAGGATCAGGACGTCGGCAAGTTCATCAACGACAATGTGCTCGATATCGCCGGTATCGCCCGATCGTTGACGACGATGACCTTTACAGCGTTCTGAAMCGAGACATTACGCCCCGTTTTATTCGCCAATGACCTTCCCTATGTAATCATTGGAAATAAAACTGCCCTGTTGGGCAACAAACCTCCATTCTTTTGCCATGGAAGTGGTTTTTCTATAAAGATACTTCCTCAGCAATTTATCATCAGGAATTACGCAGATGCCGCCCTATCGTTCACGTACAACCACTCATGGCCGCAATATGGCAGGAGCTCGCGGGCTCTGGCGTGCAACCGGCATGAAGGACGAAGATTTCGGCAAGCCGATTATTGCGGTGGTGAACTCTTTCACACAGTTCGTGCCCGGCCATGTTCACCTGAAGGATCTCGGCCAGCTTGTCGCGCGCGAAATCGAAAGTGCGGGCGGCGTTGCCAAGGAATTCAATACGATCGCTGTCGATGACGGTATCGCCATGGGCCATGACGGCATGCTCTATTCGCTCCCCAGCCGTGAGATCATCGCCGATAGCGTCGAGTATATGGTCAATGCCCACTGCGCCGACGCGATGGTCTGCATCTCCAATTGCGACAAGATCACCCCTGGAATGCTGATGGCAGCGCTGCGGCTGAACATTCCAGTTGTGTTCGTTTCCGGGGGACCCATGGAGGCCGGCAAGGTCATTTGGGACGACAAGGAAAAGAAGCTCGATCTGGTCGATGCCATGGTTGCTGCCGCCGATGACCGCATCTCCGATGAGGAGGTCAAGGCAATCGAGCGCTCAGCCTGTCCGACGTGCGGCTCCTGCTCCGGCATGTTCACGGCAAACTCGATGAACTGCCTGACCGAGGCGCTGGGCCTTTCATTGCCCGGCAATGGCTCGACGCTCGCAACCCACGCGGATCGGCGCCGTCTCTTCGTCGAGGCCGGTCACCTCGTCGTGGACCTTGCGCGCCGCTATTACGAACAGGATGACGAGACTGCCCTGCCGCGCTCCATCGCGTCATTTGCCGCGTTTGAAAACGCCATGACGCTGGATATCGCCATGGGCGGGTCAACGAATACGGTGCTGCATCTGCTTGCGGCCGCGCACGAAGGCGAGATCGATTTCACCATGGCGGATATCGACCGCCTGTCCCGCCGCGTGCCGGTTCTTTGCAAGGTAGCGCCCGCGGTTGCCAACGTTCACATGGAAGACGTCCATCACGCCGGTGGTGTCATGGGCATTCTGGGTGAACTCGACCGCGCCGGGCTGCTCGACACATCGGTTTACTCGGTGCATGCGGCCAATCTCGGTGCGGCGCTCGATCGGTGGGATGTCGTTCGCAGCAAGAACAAATCCGTGCATGATTTCTTCATGGCGGCGCCTGGCGGTGTGCCGACGCAGGTCGCCTTCAGCCAGGAGCGCCGCTTCGCCGATGTCGATCTCGACCGTGAAAAGGGTGTCATCCGCAACTTGGAACACGCTTATTCAAAGGATGGCGGGCTCGCGGTGCTCTATGGCAATCTCGCGGAAGATGGCTGTATCGTCAAAACCGCTGGCGTCGACGAGTCGATCCTGAAATTCTCCGGTCCTGCCCGCATTTTCGAAAGCCAGGACAGTGCAGTCCTCGGTATTCTGAATGGCGGCGTCAAGCCCGGCGATATCGTGCTGATCCGTTACGAAGGTCCCCGCGGCGGACCGGGCATGCAGGAAATGCTCTATCCGACCAGTTATCTGAAATCCAAAGGCCTGGGCAAGGCCTGTGCTCTTGTCACGGACGGACGTTTCTCCGGTGGATCGTCAGGCCTTTCCATCGGTCACGTCTCGCCGGAAGCGGCGGAAGGCGGGTTGATCGCGCTTGTCCATGAGGGCGATATCATCGATATCGACATCCCCAACCGCAAGATTCACCTTGCTGTCGATGATGCTGTCATTGCCGACCGCCGTGCTCATATGGAAGCCAAGGGCACCACCGCCTGGAAGCCGGAAGAAAAGCGCAAGCGCAAGATCACCACTGCGCTGCGGGCCTATGGCGCCATGGCGACAAGTGCTGCCCGGGGTGCCGTTCGGCAAATTCCAGATCATTGGGAGTAAACGAATAGAGTGACGCTCGGTCCCTCCCCCCAAGGGGGAGGGTTTAAAGTAGCGATTACTTCGCGGCGTCCGTGATTTTCGTCGTCCAGGCACCTTCGGGCTTTTTGGTGATGACCGGATCAGAACCACCGCCGAGCAGTGTCTCGACCGTGCGCTCCGCCGCCGCTACGTCGAGCACGCCATCGGAACCCTCCGTGAGTTTGTTGATCTCGGCGACCATGCGTTTCTGGTGCTTTTCCGTCTGGGCGCCACTGGCGTCATTGTCGAGCACGATGGTCGCGGCTTCATCCGGATTGGCGCGCGCATAGTCCCAGCCTTTCATCGAAGCCTTGACGAACTTCGCAAGCTTTTCGACCATTTTCGGATCATCCAGGCTCCTCTGCAGGACGTAGAGACCATCCTCCAGCGTCGCCACCTTCTCGTCCTCATACTTGAACGTCACAAGCTGATCGGCAGGTATCCCAGCGTCGATCACCTGCCAATACTCGTTATAGGTCATGGTCGAAATGCAATCGGCCTGCTTCTGGATCAGCGGATCGACATTGAAGCCCTGCTTCAGGACTGTCACGCCGTCTGGTCCACCATCGGTCTTGAGACCTAGGTGGTTCATCCACGACAGGAACGGATATTCATTGCCACCGAACCACACGCCGAGCGTCTTGCCTTTGAAGTCTTCCGGCTTGGTGATACCGGTCTCCTTGCGGCATGTCAGCATCATGCCGGATCGTTTGAACGGTTGAGCGATATTGACGAGCGGCAAGCCCTTTTCGCGTGTCGCCAGTGCCGAAGGCATCCAGTCGACCACAACATCGGCGCCACCGCCCGCGATGACCTGCGGTGGAGCAACATCGGGCCCGCCTGGCTTGATTTCCACATCCAGCCCGGCTTCCTCGTAGAAGCCTTTGTCTTTCGCCACGTAGTAACCGGCAAACTGGCCCTGCGTGACCCATTTCAGCTGGAGTACCAGCTTGTCCGCGGCAAGCGCCGAACCGGCCATCAAAGTCATGGCGGCTAACCCCAGCGAAAATGCAATTTTGTTTTTCATGCTTTAGTTCTCCTCTGTTCTTGTTTTTAGGTTCGATAGGAAGGATGCCAGAAGGTGACAGCCCGTTCGATGAGTGTGATCAGTCCATAGGATAGCGACCCCGCGAGGGCTGCAACAAAAATTTCTGCCCAGACCATATCGACATTCATGCGCCCAACCTCAACCGAGATACGAAAGCCCATGCCGACGATAGGGGAGCCGAAGAATTCGGCGACGATCGCACCGATCAACGCCAGCGTCGAATTGATCTTCAAGGCGTTGAAGATGAACGGCATGGCTGCAGGCAGGCGCAGCTTGAACAAGGTCTGCGTGTAGCTCGAACCATAGGTGCGCATGAGATCGCGTTCCATCGCACCGGACGCGGCAAGACCTGCGACGGTGTTCACCAGCATCGGGAAAAACGTCATGATGACGACCACTGCCGCTTTCGATTCCCAGTAAGAGCCAAACCACATGACCATGATCGGTGCGATGCCAACGACGGGAAGCGCTGCCACCAGATTGCCGACCGGCAGCAGGCCCTTGCGCAGGAAAGGAACGCGGTCGACGACGATAGCCGCCAGAAAGCCCGAACCGCAGCCGATCACGTAGCCGGCGATGGCAGCCTTCAAGAAGGTTTGCTGGAAGTCTGCCCAGAGCGTCGGCACCGATCCGGCAATCCGCGCTGCGATCATTGAAGGCGGCGGTAATAGTATTGGCGGCACGCCAAAGCCGCGGACCGCGATCTCCCAAAGGATCAGCAACCACGCTCCGAACAGAACCGGCAGCACAAGGTTGACCATTCGTTGCGCAGCCAAGGATTTGGGCCGCAGCACAGCCAGTCTCTGCACAGCGAGCCACGCCAGCAACCACGCAGCGATCACCATACACCAATAGCCGATCGCGGGAGCCGCCATCGCAAAGGAGCCAAGCAAGCCGATCAGGAAGATTGCCACCAAATGGACCAGCACGAGCAGGGCGATCAGAGAACTGTTCAAAGCAGAAGCGAAGAGCGCCAAGGCGGACGCCGCGAACAACAAGGCAGGCGTTGCGAAGAAGAAGACTCCCGGCGCGTCGGCGCCTGTCGGCAGCACCAATGACGCCGCTGCGAGCAGGAAAGCGACAATTGCCAGCGGCGAACGCTTCATGCCCGCGCTCCCATGCGCCGGTTTACGAATGTAGCGATCAGCCCGATCAGGCTAACGAGAACCGCTGCCATCAGCGCTGCCACAATCAGCGCCGCCCAGATCTGAACGGTCTGGCCGTAGTAGGATCCGGCAAGCAGCCGCGCGCCAATGCCGGCCACTGCGCCAGTCGGCAATTCCCCGACAATGGCGCCGACGAGGCTGATGGCGACAGCGATCTTCATCGACGTGAATAGATATGGCATCGAGGCCGGCCAACGCAGCTTCCAGAACACCTGCGCCTTTGAGGCATTATAGGTGCGCATCAGGTCGAGATACATGATCTCGGGCGACCGCAGGCCTTTCACCATGCCTACGGCGACAGGAAAGAACGACAGGTAGGTCGAAATCATCGCCTTGGGCAGTAGTCCGGTAATATTTACAGCGTTGAGCACAACGATGATCATCGGCGCGATTGCGAGGATCGGCACAGTTTGTGACGTGATGATCCACGGCATAAGGCTTTTGTCGAGCGTGCGCGAATGGACAATGGCGATCGCGAGAAGAATCCCGAGAAGCGTTCCTAGGCCAAAGCCAAGCAGCGTCGATGAAAGCGTCACCCAGCCATGGTAGACGAGGCTGCGCTTGGATGTGGGGCTGATGTCGAAGACAGTCTTGCGGATTTCCGCCGCCACCTGATGCGGCGCCGGCAGGACCGGACGTTCCTGCGCCATGGTGTTCGCAATGAGCTGGCTTGTCGAAATCGTCGTATTCGCCCGCGCAGCCTGATCGCGTTCGAAAGGTGCATTGAGAATGACAGTGAATACATACCACAGTGCAAGAATGCCAACCAGCACAGTTCCCACCGGGATGACGCTGTTGCGGACGAAGTTCATGGCGTCGTCTCCGAGCCGACCGGCTGCCAACGATAGAGGATGTCGGGGAGTTTCTCCTCGTTATCGCCCTCGGTACGGCGTATTTCCTTGAACCCCTCGCGCTCATAGAAGGCCTGAGCATCGCGGTTTGCGACGAATGCCCATAGTTCAACCGGACCGCCAGCCTCTTTCTTCGCATGATCGAGGAGCGCTTTACCGACGCCTGTACGACGTTCGCTTGCGCGTACATAGAGCGCACTGACGGTGTTGTCCGGGGCCAGCGCAACCATTCCAGCAACGTGATTGTCATTCTCGGCCACAAAGACCTGGAACCTCGAGAAGACAGTATCGCGATAAAACTCTGCGACATCTTCCTTCGGGTGAACGCGCGGCATCCATTTCGTCGCATCGATCCACGCGTTGACGATTTCCGCGCATTCGGACATGTCGCGCAGTTTGGCGGCACGAATGATCATCATGTGCCTCGCTGTAGCGTCATAGATGCGCCTGGTCGTAGGAATGGCCGTGGCGCAGACCTTCGCGAACGCGATGGGCAATTTCGAGGAACTCTGGCGATTCACGAATGTCGAGCGTACGTTCCGAGCCGAGATTGCAGTCGATGACCTCGTGAATGCGTCCTGGACGCGGGCTCATTACAACGATCTTCGTGGACAGGAATACAGCTTCGGGGATGGAGTGGGTCACGAAGACCACGGTCTTCTGCGTCTTCGCCCAAAGCTTCAACAACTCCTCATTGAGGTGATCGCGGACAATCTCATCGAGCGCACCAAAGGGCTCATCCATCAGAAGAAGGTGGGGATCAAATGAGAGCGCGCGGGCGATGGAGGCACGCTGCTGCATGCCGCCGGACAATTGCCATGGAAACTTCTTCTCAAAGCCTGAAAGATTGACCAGTTCCAGATTCCTGGCGATACGGTCCTTCCGCTCCGCCTTCGGACGGCCCATTACCTCAAGCGGCAAGGAAATATTGCCGGCGATCGTCCGCCACGGATAAAGCGCGGCCGCCTGGAACACATAGCCATAGGCACGTTTTTGCCGTGCTTCGGATGGCGTCATGCCGTTGACGGAGATCGAGCCGGATGTCGGCTGCTCCAGATCGGCGATCACACGCAGCAGCGTGGTCTTGCCGCAGCCGGACGGGCCGATGAATGAAACAAATTCACCGCCATCAACAGAGAGATTGATATTGGACAAGGCGTTGACGGGCCCATCATTGGTTTCGAAAACCAGTGAAAGGTCTTTGACGTCGATCACGTTTTTGGCCGCTTGTGGCATTGTTTTCGCCTTGGGTCGGAGCGTGACGACGGACATGAGCCTATACACCTGCCGGAATGTTTTTCGGATTGCGATCCACTTTACGCGGAGCCGTCAATTCCTTCCAAGTGGAAAGTGCGCGGTTTTGAGATGGGTTAGCTTCGCGTTCAACGAAACGTCCGCTGCCAGTCGGCGCCAATACTTCGCCGTCCTTGTAGGCGATGTTTCCGTGCGAGAGTGTCATGCGCGGGAGGCCGGTAACCTCAATGCCTTCGAAGACATTATAATCGATGGCTGATTTCTGGGTCTTTGCCGAGATGACTTTTTTCGCTTTGGGATCCCATATGACAATGTCCGCATCAGAGCCCGGAAGGATCGCGCCCTTTCGGGGATAGATGTTGAGTATCTGCGCAATATTCGTCGATGTTGCAGCAACAAACTCGTTCGGCGTCAGCCGCCCCGTAAGCACGCCTTTCGTCCACAGCACGGGCATGCGGTCTTCGAGCCCGCCCGTTCCGTTGGGAATCTTGGTGAAATCGCCGACACCGAAACGCTTCTGCTCGGTCGTGAAAGCGCAGTGGTCCGTGGCGACGACCTGCAGGCTGCCGGAAGCCAGGCCGGCCCACAAACCGTTCTGATTGATCTTGTCCCGGAACGGCGGCGACATGACGCGACGCGCGGCATAGTCCCAGTCTTCGTGTTTGTACTCATTCTCGTCGAGAACGAGATGCTGAATTAGAGGCTCGCCGTAGACGCGCATCCCCTTGGCTCTCGCACGGCGAATGGCTTCATGCGATTGTTCGCAGGACACATGAACGATGTAGAGCGGCACTCCCGCTTGATCAGCGATCATAATCGCACGGTTGGCGGCCTCGCCTTCGACCTCCGGCGGGCGTGAATAGGCGTGCGCCTCTGGTCCGTTGTTGCCTTCTGCGAGCAGCTTCTGCTGCAGGTGGGCAACCACGTCGCCATTCTCGGCATGAACGAGCGGCATGGCACCGATCTCGCCACAGCGCAGGAACGAGGCGAACATCTCGTCATCGTCCACCATCAGCGCACCCTTGTAGGCCATGAAGTGCTTGAAGGTGTTGATGCCGCGCTCGACCACTTTCGGCATCTCGTCGAAAACCTGCTTGTTCCAGCTGGTGATGGCCATGTGGAAAGAATAGTCAGTGCGTGCCTTGCCCGCTTTCTGGAACCAGTCTTGCAAGGCGACCAGCAGACCATCTGACCCCGGAAGGACGAAATCGACGACCATCGTTGTTCCGCCCGCCAGCGCCGCTGCAGTGCCTGTATCAAAATCGTCGGTGGAATGCGTTCCCATGAAGGGCATTTCGAGATGGGTATGCGGATCGATACCGCCCGGCATCAGGTAGCAGCCGGTGGCATCGATAATCTCATCGCCGGAAAGGTCCGTTCCAATTGCAGCGATAACCTCACCGTCGATCAGCACATCCGCTTTGTAGGTGCGGTCGGCAGCGATGATTGTACCGCCCTTGATCACTTTCGTAGCCATGTGTCCGTTCCCCTTTTTGGTTTTTTTGCCGAACATGTCGCTGTCTGTTTGGGCTATCGGTCAGGCTTGGATCTCCGCCTTCTCCAGAACCGCATGCAACAGGACATCGGTGCCGGCAGCAGCCCATTCCTTTGAAATATCTTCGTCCTCGTTGTGGCTGAGTCCATCGACACAGGGACACATCACCATCGACGTTGGAGCGACACGGTTGATCCAGCAGGCATCGTGCCCCGCGCCGGAGACAATGTTGCGGTGGCTGTAACCAAGCCGCTCTGCAGCATTGCGTACCGCGGTCACGCAACCTTCGTCGAAGGTCACCGGATCGAAATGCCCGGCCTCTTCGATCAGGATCTCCAGTCCGAGCTTCTTGGCGATCATCGGCGCCTTATCCTCAATCTCCGTCTTCATGGCCGTCAGCGTCGAAAGATCCGGAGAGCGTATATCAACCGTAAATACGACCCTGCCGGGAATGACATTGCGCGAGTTTGGATAGACATCGATATGGCCAATTGCGCCGACCGCACTCGGCTGGTGCGCCATAGCTACAGTGTGGACGAGTTCGGTGATACGGGCCATACCAAGCCCGGCGTTCTTGCGCATCGGCATCGGCGTCGAGCCTGTATGGCTTTCCTTGCCAGTCAGTGTGATCTGCAGCCACCACAGTCCCTGCCCGTGGGTGACCACRCCGATATCCTTGCCCTCGGCTTCGAGGATCGGCCCTTGTTCGATATGCAGTTCGAAGAGCGCGTGCATCTCGCGCGCACCGACCTTTTCATCGCCCTTCCAGCCGATGCGCTCAAGCTCGTCACCGAACTTCTTGCCCTTGGCGTCTTCGCGATTGTACGCCCACTCCTGATCGTGAATGCCGGCGAAGACACCCGAAGCCAGCATGGCCGGAGCAAAGCGCGTGCCCTCCTCATTGGTCCAGTTTACGACGACTATCGGATGCTTGGTCTTGATATTGAGATCGTTGAGCGTGCGGATCAGTTCGAGCGCGCCGAGCACACCAAGCACGCCGTCATACTTTCCGCCCGTCGGCTGGGTATCAAGGTGACTGCCGACATAGACCGGCAGCGCATTGGGATCGGTCCCCTCGCGAGTAAAGAACATGCTGCCCATGGTGTCGACGCCGATGGAAAGGCCTGCCTTCTCGCACCAGGACTGGAACAGGCGGCGGCCTTCGGCGTCTTCATCCGTCAAGGTCTGGCGGTTGTTGCCACCGCGCAAGCCCGGCCCGATCTTGGCCATCTCCATGAGGCTGTCCCAGAGACGGTCGCCGTTGATACGGAGATTTCCTGTCAGCGCCATGCTCAGAGTCCTCAATCGAGATTTTTCAAAACGTCGGCCAGCGTGTCGAAGAGGTGCTCGATCTGCCCCTTGCTGATGATCAGCGGCGGGGAAAGCGCGATGATATCGCCAGTGGTGCGGATCAGCACGCCCTTTTCATAGGCCTTGAGGAACGCCTGGAAAGCCCGCTTGGTTGGTGCACCTTCGATCGGCTCTAGCTCAATAGCACCGATCAGTCCGAGGTTTCGGATGTCGATGACATGCGGCAGGCCCTTCAGTGCATGCAGCGCATCCTCCCAGTAACTTGAAATCTCGGAGGCGCGGGTCAGAAGGCCTTCTTCTTCATAAGTGTCGAGCGTTGCTAGCGCCGCCGCACAGGCGACGGGGTGGCCGGAATAGGTATAGCCGTGGAAAAGCTCGATCATGTTTTCCGCGCCCGTCATGAAGGTTTCGTAAATCTGCTTCGATGCGAATACCGCGCCCATCGGGATGACGCCGCTGGTGATGCCTTTTGCCGTGGTGACAAGGTCTGGAACGACCCCAAAATAATCGACCGCAAACGGCGTACCGAGACGGCCAAACCCGGTGATGACCTCATCGAAAATCAACAGAATATCGTGCTTGGTGCAAATCTCGCGCAGGCGCTTCAAATAGCCCTTCGGCGGGATGAGGACACCGGTCGATCCGGCGACTGGCTCAACGATAACCGCCGCAATGTTGGAAGCGTCGTGCAGCGCGACCACCTTTTCCMGGTCATCGGCAAACTCGGCGCCATATTCCGGTTCGCCGCGCGTATAGGCATTGCGCGCCAAATCGTGCGTGTGGCGGATATGATCGATACCGCCGAGGGCATTGCCGAACGCTTTGCGATTGCCGGAAATGCCGCCGACCGAAATACCGCCGAAGCCGACGCCGTGGTAGCCGCGCTCGCGGCCGATCAACTTGACTTTGGTGCCATTTCCCTTGGCGCGATGGTACGCCAACGCAATCTTCAACGCCGTATCAACCGACTCCGAACCGGAATTGGTGAAGAACACATGGTCCAGCGGCGACGGCAGCATCGCAGCGAGGCGGGCGGCGAGCTCAAATGCTTTCGGATGACCCATCTGAAACGCCGGAGCATAATCGAGCTCGGCGACCTGCTTCTGCACGGCCTCGACGATCTTCGGTCGGCCATGACCGGCATTGCAGCACCACAGCCCAGCGGTGCCGTCGAGTACCTCGCGACCATCATGGGATTTATAGTGCATGTCCTTGGCGCTGACCAGAAGACGAGGATTTTCCTTGAACTGGCGGTTTGCCGTAAATGGCATCCAGAACGCCTCAAGGTTATTGGTCCCGTATGCCGCTTTAGACATTGTGAAGCCTCCGAAGAGCGGATGTTACCGCTTGTTTTGTGTTCCCGAATGATTGAACTTGCAGCACAATCAAAAACTTGACTACTTGGTCAAAACGCAGGCTAGAAGAGCATAGGAAGACGGTCAAGCGCTTTATAAGTCTTTAGAGCAGTTCCCGGATGCGACGAAAAGGCCCGTCTGGGCAAATAAGAGAGGGACGCTAGGAATGGCGAGGGCGGCGAGGAAAAAACTGAAAGAAGCGCCGGAAAAGACGACGCGGATTCAGGAAATCAACCGCCGACTCATCCTCGACGCGGCGCTCGACGTCTTCTCGACGTATGGCTTCCGCGGCACGACGATCGACCAGATCGCCGAGCGAGCCGGCATGTCGAAGCCCAACCTGCTCTATTATTTCCCGCGCAAGCAGAACATCTATGTGACGCTGCTTGAGGAAACGTTGACTGAATGGCTGGCGCCGCTTGCCGAGATCGATGCGGAGGGCGATCCGATCGAGCAATTGCGCAAATACATTACTCTAAAGATCAACATGTCCGAGACCCATCCGGAAGCGTCGCGGTTGTTCGCCAACGAGATTCTGCATGGAGCGCCCGCCATCAGCGATTTTCTCACCAAGTATTTGAAACCGCTGGTCGACGAGAAAGCGGGCGTGATCCGTCGCTGGGTCGGTGAAGGCAAACTCGCGCCAGTGGATCCATATCACCTCATCTTCATGATATGGGCAACGACACAGCACTATGCCGATTTCGACGTGCAAGTTCGCGCGATCATGGGCAGCCAGGTCGGTCGTCCTGGTTTCAGGGAGCAAACCGCTCAGGCAGTGTTGAGCATTATTTTAAACGGAATCAGGCCGCGAGATTAGCGCGGCGAGCACAGATCCGTTATGAAGGCGCCCCCGCCCTTGGCATTTGCAGTCAAGCTGGGCTAAACGTTCACCTGCTCCACGCACTGAACGAATAATTTGAGGCGTCTATGGCCGATCAGGGTCAAAAAAATCGACCAGATCCGGATAAATTGCTGCAACTTGCCGCTCGCGAAACGCGCGGCAAGTTGACTGTATTTCTGGGCGCTGCCCCAGGTGTGGGTAAGACATATGCGATGCTGCTTCGAGCGCGCCGTCTGAAGGAGGATGGCGCGGATATCGTAATCGGCCTGGCCGAGACCCATGGCCGGGTCGAGACGGCCGGACTGCTCGATGGGCTGGAAGGCATTCCGCGCAAACAGGTCAACTATCGGGGCAAGGTACTGGAGGAGTTCGATATCGACGCGGCGATTGCCCGCAAGCCGAAGATTCTTGTTGTCGACGAGCTTGCCCATAGCAATGTACCGGGCAGCAGGCATCCGAAACGTTATCAGGATATCGAGGAACTGCTTTGGCAGGGCATCGATGTCTGGACGGCAATGAATGTCCAGCATTTGGAAAGCCTGTCAGATGTCGTCACCAGCATTACCGGCGTGACTGTTCGGGAGATCGTGCCGGATGTCGTTCTGAAGCGAGCCGACGATGTCTTGCTTGTCGACCTGCCGCCGGCAGAACTGATCGCACGCCTGAAGGAGGGCAAGATCTATCTGCCAGGAAATGCCGAGCGCGCGGCAGAGGGTTTCTTCAAACCGGCTAATCTGACGGCGCTCCGCGAACTGGCGCTCAGGCGCACAGCGGATCGCGTCGACGACCAGATGATTGATCTGTTGCGGCAGAACGCGATCGAAGGGCCGTGGGCGACAGGCGAACGGCTGCTCGTCTGCGTTGGTCCCGACAGCCTTTCCGAAAAGGTCGTTCGGACGGCCAGCCGCCTTGCATCAGGATTGAATGCCCGCTGGCTGGTGGTCTCGCTGACCCAGACCAACGATGCTGGTGGCGAAACCAGCCAACGCCTCGACAAACTTCTAGACCTGGCGGAACGGCTCGGTGCGGAAACGCGGCGGGTGATCGCACACGATTTCGTCGAAGAAATTTTCCGCATCGCCCGGCGCGAAAACGTCACGCAGATCGTTGTGGGTCGCCCGAAGTCAGCGCGGTTCGCCAATCCTTTCCGGCGTTCGCTGCCCGACGAGATCATTAAGCGTTTCACCGATATTGGCGTGCATATCGTCACTGGCGAGGAACAGGGCACCCCTTACGTGCCGCCGTCGATGCGCAAACGTACCCGGCTCGAACTTGCTAAGGCAATTGCGCTTCCCATTGTGGCGACGGGTGTGACCACACTGCTTGGTCTCGCCGCCAGCGACATCGTTCACGCTCAAAATTTGTCGATGCTTTTTCTTGTCGCCGTCATTCTATCGGCAATGATCTGCGGACGGCTTTCGGCGGTGATCGCAGCTGGCCTCGCCTTCGTTTTCTACAACTTCTTCTTCCTTGAACCGTTGCATGATCTGAGCATTGCAAAACCGCACCAACTGTTCTCATTGATCATCTTTCTCGGCGTTGCCTTGATGATCGGGGATCTTGCCGGTCGCCTGCGCGACCAGGTCGCCCGATCGCGCAACCAGGCAAAGAATACGCAGGCGCTCTATGAATTTTCGCGCAAGCTCTCCGGCACGGCGCGGCTCGACGATGTTCTGATTTCCACCGCCACGCATTTGCACTCGACCTTTGGAACCGGTGTTGTCATCCTGATGCCTTATGACTGTGAGCTTTCACTGCAGACGGCGTGGCCGYCGGATTTGACGTTGGGTGGTACGGACATGACTGCAGTACGCTGGGCTTACGAGAAGAATGAGCGCGCGGGGTCCAACACAGCAACGTTGCCGCAGATCGGATGGCAGTTTCTGCCCATTCTTACTTCGAATGGAGTGGCCGGTGTGCTGGGCCTGTCCACGCAGGATCGTGCTGCACTGAGTGAGAACGACGACCGGATGCTCACCGCGATTCTCGATCAGACTGCCATCGCCATCGATCGCGCACAGCTCGTGCGGGAAAATGCTAAAACGACTGCATTGCAGGAAAGCGATAAACTGCACACGGCACTGTTTTCATCTCTTTCACATGATCTGAAAACGCCGCTTGCCTCGATTACCGGCGCGGTTACGACGCTGCGGCAGTTGGGCAGCCGCATCAAAGCCGATACCCGTGACGACCTGTTGCTTTCCATCGAGGAAGAAGCCGGGCGATTGAACCGCTTCGTAGCCAACCTGTTCGATATGACGCGGATTGAGGCCGGTACCCTCAAAGCCAACAATCTTCCCGTCGATGCGGCCGAAATTATATCGTCTTCCATTCAGCGCACCAAAAAGCTCAAACCCGGTATTGCTATCGACACGAGCATCGCCCCGGATTTGCCCATGGTGAACGGCGATGCTTCTCTACTCGGCCAAACCCTGTTCAACCTTTTGGACAATGCGACGAAATATGCGGGGGATGGTCCGATTGCCGTCTATGCAAAGCAGGATGGTCCGGAAGTTGCCATCAGTATCACGGATCAGGGAAGGGGCATCCCACCCAAGGATCTCGACAAGATTTTCGACAAGTTCTACCGGCGCGTCAAAGGCGACGGCCGCGCGCCGGGGACAGGGCTGGGCCTTTCCATCTCTCGCGGTTTTATTGAGTCCATGGGCGGTACGATCAAGGCAGAAAGCCCCGCCATTCGCAAGCGCGGAACGCGGTTCATTATCCGGCTTCCTGTCGCCAATCCTGACGAGACGATGACATGAACCAGCATCGTATTCTGGTTGTTGATGATGAGCCGCAGATCCAGCGTTTTCTAAATCCTGCCCTCACTGCATCGGGCTACGAGGTGATCCTGGCTTCTACCGGCGCCGAGGCCGAGCGGCTGGCCGCGACCAGTGCGCCGGATTTGATCATCCTCGACCTTGGCCTCCCTGACAAGGACGGCAAGGAAGTGATCGAGACGGTACGTGCGTTTTCCGAAGTGCCGATCATCGTTCTGTCGGCCCGTGACCGCGAGGCCGAAAAGATCGCGTCCCTCGATCTCGGTGCCAATGATTATGTCGAGAAGCCCTTCGGCATTGGTGAGCTGCTGGCGCGTATACGCACAGCGCTACGCCAGCACGTAGCCGGAACAAGTGTTCCTTCACGATTCGAAGCGAATGGACTCGTCGTTGACATGGTCAAGCGCGTTGTCACCCGCAACGGCGAGGAAGTGCATCTGACCCGCAAAGAATACCAATTGCTCGTGCACCTGGTACTACATGCGGGCATGGTGGTCACGCACCGTCAACTCCTCGCCTCGGTCTGGGGCGCTGCACATGTGCACGATTTGCAATATTTGCGCGTCTTCGTTGGCCAGTTGCGTGCCAAGATTGAAGACGATGCCAACAACCCGCAATTCATCCGCACCGAAGCCGGTGTGGGCTATCGGTTCATCGCGGAGTGAAATGAGTTGCTCTATCCCTGCGTCGAATTGTACGCACCACCGTCGAGCAACAGGTTCTGGCCGACGATAAAACCGGAATACTGGCTGCATAGAAAAGCCGCGGCGGCCCCGAATTCCTCTGCTGTTCCGTACCGCCCCGTGGGGTTTTCCGCATAGGCTTCGGCGCGCGCCTCTTCGATGGAAATACCCTTGGCTTGCGCCGTGCGCTCCAGAAAGCCCTTGGTCCGATCCGTATCATGCGATCCGGGAAGAATATTGTTGATGATCACGCCATGCTTGGCCACTTGCCGCGCCGTGCCGGCAACGAAACCGGTCAGGCCATTGCGTGCAGCGTTGGAAAGCCCAAGCGAAGAGATCGGAGATTTCACCGAGCCCGACGTGATATTGAGCACGCGCCCCCATTTCCGCTCGATCATGCCGGGCAAGATCGCGTTCATTAAAAGGATCGGCGTCAGCATATTGTTGTTGATCGCCTTCAGCCATTCCTCTTCGCCCCACTCGGACCAGTTGCCCGCTGGCGGACCACCAGCATTGTTGACGAGGATATCCGGTTGCGGTTCCGCCTTAAGCAGTGCGTTGCGCCCGGTCTCCGTCGTCACGTCCTCGGCAACGATCTGAACCTTGACGCTGTATTTGTCCGCAATCTCATTGGCCGTGGCGCGCAACGTTGCCTCGGTGCGTGCATTCAGCGTCAAGTCGACGCCAGCCTCGGCCAGTTTTTCTGCAACGCCGCGACCAAGTCCCTTTGAACTTGCGCAGACGATGGCGCGCTTGCCTTTGATACCCAGATCCATGATGTCCTCGCCGGTTGTTCCAGTGTCATCCCTTATCGACAATTCCAGCATGTTTTGACAAGCTTGACCTCAAACAAAATCGTATTCGGGAAACCCAAAGCCATGACGACATTCGGTGCAACTGTTTTATGGACGCGGCCGGAAGGCGCCGCCTTCACCGATAACAAATATAGCCGGGCGCATGTCTGGCTGTTTGATGGCGGTGCCGAGGTGCCGGCTTCGTCTTCGCCGCATATTGTCCGCCTGCCCTATTCCACGGCGGAGAATGTCGATCCCGAAGAGGCTTTCGTCGCGTCACTGTCGAGCTGTCACATGCTGTTTTTTCTTAGCGGCGCCGCCAGGAAGGGATTTGTCATCGACGAATACCGTGATGCCGCGGAAGGCGAACTGCCCAAGAACGACAAAGGTCAACTCTATGTCAGTCGCGTCACGCTGAAACCGCATGTAACCTATGCTGGTGCAACGCCGGACGCAGCAACGGAGCAACACCTGCACCATGAGGCGCACGAGCAATGTTTCATTGCCAATTCCGTGCTCACCCATATCGACGTTCAGCCCGTCTGAACTCACAGGAGGAAATATCATGTCTGAACTCAAGATCGGCGATGCGATCAACACCACCTGCCCTTGGTCGGGCGATCCGATCAAAGAGGATAGCCTGACGCTGTATAACGGCGCAGTCGTCGGATTCTGCAACACGGGCTGCCRTGACAAGTTCGAAAAAGCGATTAGTCATTTCGAGGCGGCGCTCCAGCGCCGAGGTTACGAAAGCGTCTAGAACTAAAAAATCCCATTGACAATTTTCCTTGATCGCAATACTTAAGCATATGCTTAACCAACAAGCACCACTCGATCTCATGTTCCAGGCGCTGGCGGATCCCTCGCGCCGCACCATGGTTGAACGTTTGAGCCGCGGATCCGCCTCGGTCAGCGAACTCGCCAAACCGTTTGCCATGTCACTGCCAGCGGTGGTTCAGCATTTGCAGGTGCTGGAGGCGAGCGGACTTATCCGCTCGGAAAAGATCGGGCGCGTTCGCACCTGCCATATCGAATGGGCAGCTCTGCAAACCGCGGAAGAGTGGATGCTGGAACGACGCAAGACCTGGGAACATCGCCTCGACAGACTGGGTGATTTTCTCGCTGATCAGGAAAAAGGATAGATCAATGACAAAACGATCCGTGACACACGACACCTTCGTCCTCGAACGCAGCTATTCGGCCTCGCCAGAGCGCGTATTTTTTGCGCTCAGCGACAAGCAGGCAAAGGCCAAATGGTTTGGCGGTCCCGATGAATGGGGCCAGGGCAAATATGAAATGGATTTCCGTGTTGGCGGGCGGGAGATCAGCAGCGGCGGTCCGAAGGGCGGGCCGGTGCACACCTTCGTAGCCGTCTACCAGGACATCGTGCCGGATGAGCGCATCATATACACCTATGACATGCACCTGGACGACAAACGCATCTCGGTGTCACTGGCGACGATGGAGCTTCGCCCCGAAGGGACGGGTACGAGGCTGATTCTCACCGAACAAGGCGCCTATCTCGACGGCTTCGACGACCCGTCCGTGCGCAGGCAAGGCATGGGAGAACTCCTGGATGCATTGGGCAGATCCCTGGAGAGCACGGGCGTCTACGCCTGATCAAAGCATATCAGGGCGCTTCACCCGACCCGGTGACAACGGTCTCGGCCGGCGCCTTGATCCTGCCTTGGCGCTTCAACTGCTGTTCCCTGAAGAAGATGAACAGTCCCGACGCGATGATGAAGCCCGAGCCGACAAGCATCGATACACGCGGTACATCTCCGAATACCAGCCAGCCAAAGACGATCGCCCAAAAAAGCATCGTGTACTGCAGTGGCGCGACGGTCGCGGCATCCGCGACCTTCAGCGCCCGGTTGACCAGCACGTGCGCGAGCATGGCGACAACGCCAAGCAATGCCAGCAGAACGAGGTCGCGCAGGCTAACCGGCGTCCACTCGAAGCTGACAGCGACCAGGCCTGCAAGTCCGGCGCCGACGATCTGCCAGAAGACCAGCGTCGTGTCCGGGGTGCCGCGAAGTGAACGTCCAAGCAGGAGCATGAATGCAAAGAACATGCTGCCAAGAATGGAGATGATCGCCTGCGGGGTCAGCGCCTGCGACGAGGGCTCGAGCGCAATCACAACGCCGATGAACCCGACGACGATGGCGGTCCAGCGTCTCCAGCCTACAGGCTCCTTCAACACGAAGGGGGAGACGGCCGCCACATAGATCGGCGCGGCCAGCCAATAGGTCATGACGTCGGCGAGCGGCAGATAAACCACCGCGAAATAGAAGGCGAAGACTTCTGCCGTGGATAGAAAAACGCGTGCTGCCTGCAGCCAGGGTCGATCGACCTGCACGATCTTTGCCGGTCCGTTGAACCAAAGAAATGGCGCAAGCACGATGAGTGCTGCGATGCTGCGGATGAAAACCACCTGGCCAACGGAATAGGTCGATACGAGCCATTTGCCCATGACGTCGTTGAGCGAGAACATCAACATACCGAGGAGCATAAGCAGGACGCCGCTGCGTGCTGCCGAGGATATGGACGCGCTGGAAAAGCGCGCCGGGGCGGTGATCATGGGCCGTTTCCTGGATCGAGATGTTTTTTCGATTGCTTTGGGCTATTTTCCGCAGCCAATCCAGCCGAAAAGCACGAAAATCGAAAAACTTTATGAACCCAAGAGGGTTTCCAGCTGCTTGGCGCATGCTCGCAGCGGCTCGGCGCTCTGGCTCGCCTTGGCCATTGCCATGGCACCGGAATAACTCGCGACCACCAGTGTCGCGAGATCATGGGCCCGCGATGCATCCAGATCCGGCCTGTCGGCTCGCAATCTGAGTGAGAGGGCTGAGCGCCAGCGGTCGAAGACAGCATTCACCGCTTCACGAAAATCCGTATCCGCCAGCGATAGTTCTAGCGCCAGATTGTTCAACGGGCAGCCAGATACCGCACGGTTGCGCTCCAGCGTATCGGCCACGCCAGTAAAAACCGCACGAATGCCAGCAGCGGCGGAGGTGGCGGTCATGATGGGCTGGATTGCGGTCTCGTCCACTTCCTTCGCCACACGTTCGGCAATGACAGCGAGACCGAGGGTCTTTTTCGTTGCGAAATGATGATGCAGCGCGCCACCGGTCGTCGCTGCGCCACGAACCACATCATGGACGCTGGTCGCGTTATAACCGTTTCGCTGGAAGAGATCGGCCGCGACGTCGAGAATGCGTGTCCTCATAGCCTGGGGATTGTTGATGCGTCTGGGCCGTTCAATTGTGTCTTGCGTCATGATGCGCCTTTCAAAACTTAAAATAACAAATTGACAAAACAGGACAACCGGTTTTATTAAAACAGGACAACCTGTTTGTTTTGGGAGGAACATTTCATGGCTACCGCCAAACTTGGGCAAAAACTCGACAGTGAACTCCACAGTCGGGTCGTGGAACTACGCCGCTATACGTTGCATCCGGGACGGCGCGACGATTTGATTTCGCTCTTCGATATGCATTTTGTGGAAAGTCAGGAATTATGCGGCATGAAGATCATCGGCCAGTTCCGCGATGTCGATGATCCCGACGCCTTCGTCTGGCTGCGCGGTTTTGATGACATGCAGGCTCGTCACCAGGCGCTGACTGCCTTCTATGACGGCCCCGTGTGGGCCGCGCACCGCAACGCGGCCAACGATACCATGATCGACTCGGACGATGTTCTTCTGCTGAGCCCCGTCGGCTGTGACGCCGGTTTTTCCCTTCCGCACGAGCGATCTGGACGTGTTTCAGGGGACCTCTTACCTGCAATCGTAGAGGCTGCGACGTACAAGCTCAAAACGTCAGCCGAGGGCTTCCTCGCCTTTTACAACGATATCCTTTCACCCCTTCTGCGCGCCTCGGGCAACCACGCTATTGCAACCTTCTCTTCCGAACACAGCCCGAACACCTTCACACGCTTGCCCGTGCGCCTCGATGAGAATGTCGTCGTGGTTTTCTCACGTTTCGGTTCAGTCGATAACCAATCGGCATACAGAGATTTGCTCGATGACAATCCGGCATGGCAGGCAGTACAAACGCGGCTTGCAACCTATCTGACAGCACCGCCGATCATCGCGCGGCTCGCCCCAACCGCAAGGTCATTGTTGAGATAGGCGGACGGGTTGCCAAAAAACTTGAGATCAGGGGTTTGCATATCGGTGGAATTCAACTATATGACGACCCGCACCGGCCAATGCTGCCAGCTCTTTTGGGGAATAGGTTAACGGTAGACCCACGGACTCTGACTCCGTTAGTCCTGGTTCGAATCCAGGTTCCCCAGCCAGCAATATCAATCATTTCTCGCAAACGATTTTGGCGCTTCGGTCCGCTCTGGCGGATAGTGAGCGTATATCGCTCTCCGAACATCCGGGTGCCCTCGTTGTCATGCCCGGTGAAAAGCGTTACACGAGCAATAAAGCCCCAACGCCGACGTTTGCGCCAGCAGTGGTGTCCCGGATCCCAACGATGATGATATTCCCATGACAAGTTTGAAGTTTGGAACAAGCGGGCTTCGCGGCCTGGTAACAGAATTGCCGGATCAGGTCTGCCGCGTATATACGCTGGCGTTTCTCAAACATATGCAAAGCGCTCACGCAGCGCCCGCCGTTCTGCTCGTCGGATATGACCTGCGATCAAGCAGCCCGCAGATGGCCGCAGCCTGCATTTCCGCGGCGCAGGAATTTGGCGTCGCCGTCGAAAACTGCGGCCCGGTACCGACGCCGGCGCTGGCCTTCCGGGCGATGAGCCTGAAGGTGCCGGCCATCATGGTGACAGGCAGCCACATTCCTGCAGATCGCAACGGGCTGAAGTTCTATCGGCCTGATGGTGAAATCGACAAGGGCGATGAGGCCGGCATCCTTTCCGCGCTCGACGCAGAGACGACCGCACCCATATCCTCGCCGGAACCTTTGCCGGTCGCATCGGAAGCACTGGAAAACTACATCAGGCGTTGCGCTTCTCTTCTTGCACCAAAATCCTTGGCTGGCCTGCGGATAGGCGTTTATCAGCATAGCTCGGTCGCGCGCGATTTGATGGTGACCATATTGCAAGACCTCGGCGCAGACGCGGTTGCTCTCGCCCGTTCAGAGGTTTTCGTGCCAGTCGATACCGAAGCGCTGCGGCCGGAGGACGTTGAATTTGCCCATGCCGCTGCCAAAAAGTACAAGCTCGACGCGTTGGTCTCCACGGATGGCGATGCGGACCGGCCTCTCATCGCCGACGAGCGGGGCGCGTTTTTGCGCGGAGATAGTGTCGGGCTTCTGACCGCGCACTTTCTGCGTGCGGATGCGGTCGTCACCCCTGTGACTTCAAATACGGCGATCGAACTTAGCGGCCTGTTCTCAAAGGTTTATCGCACACGCGTCGGCTCGCCATATGTCATTGAGGGCATGGAACAGGCCAGCAAGGACGGCCACCAGCGCGTCGTTGGTTTTGAAGCCAATGGCGGTGTTCTGCTTGGTTCGCAAGTCACCGCGGATGGCGGACGTCTCGACGCCTTGCCGACGCGCGACGCGATGCTTCCCATGCTTGCTGTCTTGGGCACGGCGGCAAAAGAAGGTATTGCGCTGTCGAAGCTGCTCGATAGTTTGCCAGCGCGATTTACACGTAGCGGCCGCCTCGAACATGTCGATGCGAGCCAGAGCGGACCTTTCCTGCAAAATCTGAGCGACAACGGCCATCGGGAAAGGTTTTTCGCAGAGCTCGGAACGATCAAGGAAAACGACACTATCGACGGCGTTCGCATCGTGCTTGCGACTGGCGAGGTGGTCCACTATCGCGCCTCCGGCAACGCACCCGAATTGCGCTGCTATGCGGAAGCGGCAACGGACGAGCGGGCCGAGGAGCTTTTGCAGTGGGGCTTGAAACGGGCGCGGGAGACACTGGTTTCAGGCTAGGTCAGAACACTTTCATCGTATGCCGCGTGAAGAAAATCCCGGCTGAACGCACAAATTGCCAAATATGCCAAAGGCCTTTGTCAGCCGCGCCTCCACCTTCGTGGACAATCCTGACTGTCGGAACATAGGCGATGCGAGCGATTTCCGCTGTGCGCAGCGAGACGTCGAAGTCTTCGAAATACAGCAGGTAACGCGGATCGAACCCCTGCAATTTCGTGTAGACGTCGCCCCTGAAAAACATGAAGCAGCCGCTGACAATTGGCGGATCCCATGCGATGGAATTGGCCGGCTGGTCATGCATCTCATACCGATCCAGGCGCTTGTGAAACCAGGATTTGAGCCAGCTCGGCGCAAACCCGCGCAGCAGAAGATCGAACAGCGTGGGATATCGTTTGCACAGGTATTGTTTGCTGCCATCGGGATTGAAAGCCTGCGGGGTAAGTAGGCCACATTCCGCGTTGTCACGCATGAATGACAGTGCCTGTTCGATCGCGACCTGCTCCATCTCGACATCCGGATTGAGCACCAGATGATATTTGCCGGTATGGCCCAATACCAGATTATTGGCTCGACCGAAGCCTACATTGCCCTGGCCTGAAATGATTTCGCGAGGCAGATCGCCACACGCGGCAACGAGCCAGGCATGATCGGAAGCGGTGGGGGAATTATCGACGATGGTGAGTTTCACTTGCAATGTCGGCAGGCTACCAAGCGCATCCCGCAAGCTTTGCAACGTCCTGAGGACAGTCGGCCGGTCGGGTTTGAAGATGACAATACAGACCGTGAGCTCGAGATCCTGCGGTTCAGCCATTGCCCGCCCTCTTTCCCAACTTGCCAAAAAGGCCGTGAAAGATACCGATTGTCATCATCTTGGCATGCTGAAGGCGGGGCACGGTCATCAGACTGTAGAATATATATTTTCGCAGGAGGCGGGACCCGTCCACGACCTTCCAGTTGAACCGCAACCACGGCTGACGGTAGAGCCAAACCGCATTTCTGAAATGGTAATAATGCCTTAACGGACTATGAACGGGAATTTGTCTGCCGAGAAACAAGATTGGTTCGTCGCCAAGGTCATGCTTCATGAGCGCCGCGCAAACCCCGAAGGAGCGATAACCCTTCTGCTGCGCCCGCAGACCCCACTCGATATCCACATAGTCGATGAACAATTCCTCCCGCATACCGCCGACGTCATCGAGCGTTCCCACCGGGATGAGACAGCCCGAAGCGATCAGATAGTCGACATCCACAACGGCATCCGGTGTCGTGCAAACCTGCCGCTTCAGCCGGAAGCCGTTCGTCCTGATAAAGGGCGGCGGGTTGTTCTGGCGGGTGTCTTCATATCGTGGGCCAACGCAGCCGAGTTTCACACCCCTGGAAATCTGTGCTTTCGCTGCGGCCATCAGCGTCGCCACCATATCGGGCGCGGGGAGACTATCCTGATCAAGGAGCAGCACAAATCCCGATCCATGCGCACGTGCTTGCGCGATACCGACGTTCTGCGCTGTAGCGATGCCCAGATTATCGCCGAGCGTTACAAGGTCGACATGGACATCCTGTTCACGCAGCCACTTTCCGATATCGGCTTTCGAACCGTTGTCGACGATGATCACCGGGCCGAGTTGCGGAACGATTGCATCGAGCAGCGATTTCAGGCCTTTGAGGTCAGGATTGTAAGTGACAATAATGCCGCTGACTTCTGGCTGGCGTTCAATTTGCATTTTAAACCCATGGTTCGCTATCTGGTGCGATCGCGCTACAAAAAATGTTATCTGTTGGAAGCAAACCGAACTGAGCCCTCGGCGCGGTTGACTTGTCCAGGCATTGCCGCGAAATGTCTGCCACATAGATGAGCGAACCGCATTCCGCGCTTGTGCTGAAATCGGTTCTGTTTGTCCAGTACATTATTTTTCCGCGTTCTCTTACGCGTCTGATGTAAGGARGAGGTCTAATGAAGGGAATAATACTCGCAGGTGGAAGCGGTACACGTCTCTATCCATTGACCATCGCCGTCTCGAAGCAAATGCTTCCCATCTACGACAAGCCGATGATCTATTATCCGCTGAGCGTTCTGATGCTGGCAGGAATACGCGACATTCTGGTGATTTCGACACCGCATGATTTGCCGCTGTTCCAGAAACTTTTGGAGGATGGCCGCGATTTCGGCGTGAATTTTTCCTATGCCGAACAACCAAATCCAAATGGCCTGGCGGAAGCCTTCATCATCGGTCGAGATTTCATCGGAGGCGATAGCGTTGCGATGATCCTTGGCGACAACATCTATTTCGGCGATGGTCTCTCCAAGCTCTGTCAGCTGGCGTCATCCGGCGACAAGGGTGGCACGGTTTTCGCCTACCATGTCGAGGACCCGCAACGCTATGGTGTCGTCGAGTTTGATAAAGCTTCGGGGCGGGTGCTTTCCATCGAAGAAAAGCCGGCCAAACCGAAATCGAGCTGGGCTGTCACCGGTCTGTATTTCTATGACAATGAAGTTGTCGATATCGCGAGATCCATCAAGCCCTCCCACCGCGGCGAACTGGAGATTACAAGCGTCAACAATATCTATCTTGAGCGCGGCGATTTGCGGGTTCAGCGATTGGGACGCGGCTATGCCTGGCTCGATACGGGGACGCACGACAGTCTGCATGAGGCCTCTTCGTTCGTGCGCACCATCGAACACCGCCAAGGCATCAAGATCGCCTGCCCGGAGGAGATCGGCCTGGAATGGGGTTGGCTGAACGCCGAGCAGGTTTTGGAGAGAGCCGCCAAAATGGGCAAGACCGAATATGCCGCTTATTTGCGCCGCCGCGCGGCGGAGGTCGGGAACGATGACTGAGATCAACCCTCTCGCCCTTGCAGGTGTGTTCGAGATCAAGCCGTCCAAATTCGGCGATGACAGGGGGTTTTTCTCCGAAACCTATAATGCACAAGCTTTGGCCAAAGCCGGGATCGATTTTGAATTCGTTCAGGACAATCACTCTCTTTCGGCTGCCAAGGGTGTTCTTCGCGGGTTGCATTACCAGTTGCCGCCCCGCGCGCAGGACAAACTGGTGCGCGTGGTGAGTGGCTCGATACTCGATGTCGTTGTCGACATCCGGAAGTCATCGCCGACTTTCAGGAAATGGCTTGCACTTGAGGTGTCAGCTACGAAATGGAACCAGATTCTTGTTCCAAAAGGCTTCGCACACGGGTTTTTGACCTTGGAGGAAAATACCGAGGTCATCTATAAGGTGACGGATTACTATTCACCCGAACACGATCGTAATATCCGTTTCGACGATCCTTCCATAGGTGTTGATTGGCCCTTCGAGGCTTCTGCAATCCAGCTGTCTGACAAGGACCGGAAGGCGCCCTTGCTCGATGGCGCCGATATTTTTCCCTGAGGAGCAATCAGTTTCATGAAGATACTTGTTACCGGCGGCGCCGGCTTCATTGGATCAGCGGTCTGCCGTCATCTTGCCGCCAACCCGAAGAACCATGTCGTTAATGTCGACAAGCTCACCTATGCGGGCAATCTCGCTTCGTTGCGCCAACTTGAAAACCATCCGAATTACAGCTTCGTCAAGGCCGATATCTGCGACGATGTGACGATCCTCGACCTTCTCCGCAAGGAGAAGATCGATGCGATCATGCATCTTGCGGCCGAGAGCCATGTCGATCGTTCTATCGACGGCCCGGCCGCTTTCATCGAAACCAACATCATTGGTACATTCCGCATGCTCAATGCGGCGCTTACCTATTGGCGGGAACTTTCGAAGCCCAAGAAATCCGCGTTCCGCTTCCATCATATTTCTACTGACGAAGTGTTCGGCGATCTTCCTTTCGACAGCGGTATCTTCACCGAGGAGACGCCTTACGCACCGTCATCGCCTTATTCCGCTTCCAAGGCTGCCTCCGATCATCTGGTCCGGGCCTGGCATGAGACCTATGGCCTGCCTGTGGTTCTGTCGAATTGCTCGAACAATTACGGCCCCTTCCATTTTCCGGAAAAACTGATCCCGCTGGTCATCCTCAATGCCCTCGATGGCAAGCCCCTGCCTGTCTACGGCGCCGGTGCCAATATACGTGACTGGCTGTACGTGGAAGATCACGCCCGCGCACTCGAACTGGTCGTCACCAAGGGCAAACCCGGCGAAAGCTATAATATCGGCGGTCGCGCGGAACGCACCAATCTCACCGTTGTCGAAACGATCTGTGATATTCTCGACAAGAAACGTCCGCGGACCGGTGACCGGCATTACCGCGACCTGATCACTTTCGTCACCGACCGGCCGGGCCATGATCGCCGTTACGCCATAGATGCCTCCAAGATAGAGCGGGAGCTCGGGTGGAAACCTGCGGAAACATTCGAGACAGGCTTGGAGCGCACTGTGCAGTGGTATCTCGACAATGAGTGGTGGTGGCAGCCAATTCGTGGTGAGCGTTATGCTGGCGAGCGGCTTGGCGCAGCAGCCAAAGGAGCGTCATGAGGATTGTCGTTACGGGGCGAGAAGGACAAGTCGTACGCAGCCTCATCGAACGGGCAGCATATCAGCCTTCAATCGAGCTCATTGCTCTCGGACGCCCGGAGTTCGATCTGACGCGCCCCGAAACGGTCTCCGAAGCAATCCATGCCGCCAGGCCAGATCTGGTCGTCTCCGCTGCAGCCTATACGGCAGTTGATCTAGCCGAGGACGAACCCGAGCTGGCACATGCCGTTAACGCGGTCGGCGCGGGAAGTGTGACACAAGCTGCCGCGACGGTAGGAGCCCCTGTAATCCATCTCTCCACGGATTATGTGTTTTCTGGAGAGGGCGACAGGCCTTATACGGAAACCGATCCGACTGGACCGCGCGGCGTTTATGGCCAATCGAAACTCGAGGGTGAGGTGGCCGTCGCTGCCGCCAACCCTCGCCATCTGATCTTGCGGACAGCGTGGGTCTATAGCCCGTTCGGCAAGAACTTTGTGAAGACGATGCTCAAGCTGGCGGAAAGCCGCGACACCGTGTCGGTGGTTTCGGATCAATGGGGCAATCCCACATCAGCGCTTGATATAGCAGATGCTATTTTGCGCGTTGCCGACCGGCTGCGGACAGACCCGGCATTCGATGCTTTCGGCATCTATCATCTCGCGGGCAGCGGCGACACGAACTGGAGCTCGTTCACCAGGGAAATCTTTGCGGCAAGCAGCAAAAAAGGCGGTCCTCATGCCGCGGTCAGGGACATTCTTACCGCCGAATATCCGACAAAGGCCGCTCGCCCGCTTAATTCCCGATTGTCGACGGACAAATTCTTTGACGTCTTCGATTGGCGCGCCCCAAAATGGAACATCTCCCTTGCGCACGCGATAGATACGTTGGTCTCTTCCTGAAAACTACTTCAGAATGATTAGTACCGCGGCCCGAATGCTTTAGTCAGCAATTGAAAAGAATGTTATTCTTGTAGGCGTTCGCGATGAGTCAAAGACCATCTTGATCCAAGACCGTTCACGGGGGACCTATGGAG